>NZ_JBJQJE010000016.1:0-145339 GCF_046487585.1 Escherichia sp. WS1265 | reverse complement strand
TGCATGACCGGCCAGGTAATGATTTACAGCGGCAAGTTTTACTTCAAATGAATGTTTCATAAACTGCACCTTCAGATGTCAGATTATGTCCAACATTTGGGGTGCAGTTCAGTTCACGCCTCATCCGGCAATAAGCAACGCGCACCGTGACAGTAATCTACCCCAGTGGTTTCGCCAGCACCGGACTATCCGCCGCTTGCTGGCGCTTATAGCGACCATACAGCAGCAACGACGACATCGCAGCAAACGAAAGCAGGGCGGCAGGCAGCGCCACGTAATTATATGCCAGCCCCAGCGTCAGCATCATACCACCGCAATATGCGCCGACGGCGCTACCGAGGTTAAACGCTATTTGCCCACCTGCGGCACCTAATAACTCTCCGCCTTTGGCATTTTGCAGTAACAATATTTGCAGTGGTGCTGAAAGGGCAAATAATCCCGCGCAACAAATAAATGCAAAAATAAGCGACGTTGTTTTCATGCCGCCGAAGAAAAAGAGCATCAGCAGTGCCAGCACAATAATAAAGTCAGTTACTGCCGCAATGCGCAGTGGTGAATAACGTCCTGAAATCCGGCCACTTAGCACATTCCCCAGCACCATCCCTAGCCCAACTAACATCATAATAAAAGTCATCGCCGTTTCCGAAAAACCGGAAATAAACATCATGTATGGCTTTACGTAGCTGAACCAGGCAAACACACCTGCGTTGCCAAACATGGTGGCGGCGAAAATTAACCACGGGGCCGGGCTGCGCAAAAAGTGAAATTGTTCGCGTAGCTTTCCTTTCGCCTCGTCGCGAATATCCGGCACCCAAAAATAGACCGATGCCATCACCGCAATATTAAAAACAGCGATCAATAAAAAGGTGTAACGCCAGCTAAATTCCTGACTTAAATACGTTCCCAGCGGAATGCCCAGCAAATTGGCTACTGTCATCCCGGAAACCATCCCCGCCACGGCGGCGGTGACTTTGCCGGGTTTGATAATTTTTGATAACACGATCGCGCCGACGCCAAAAAATGCGCCATGCGGAAAGCCGGATACCAGCCGACTAATGGCGAGCATCAGGTAAGACGAAGAGAGCGTGAACATGGCGTTGCCAATGACGCACAACGCCACCAGAAACAATAAGATATGTTTGAGTGAGTAGCGGCTGGAAAAGAGGGCGATGATTGGCGCACCGACCACCACCCCCAGCGCATAATACGAGATCATATGTCCGGCAGCAGGAATCGAAATTCCTACGTTATGCGCCAGCTCCGTGAGCACGCCCATAATGCCAAATTCGGCCATCCCCAAACCAAACGTGCCCAGAGCCAAAGATAAAATGACTTTTTTCATACCACCATCACAACCACCAGAACGGCTACCAATCACCGTAGCCAATAAAGTGATAGCTTGCAGGATAACGACCAGCGAGGCCAAGAGATAATTCGCCCCTCTGTATTCATTATCCTGCTGAATAGTTATTTCACTGCAAATGCATTTTCCAGCTTGCTGTAGCCCAGGCCGTTGATCTTCTTCACTTTGATCTGCACCGGAATACGCTCTTTCATCGCTTCAACGTGGCTAATCACACCGATGGTTTTGCCACTGGCGTTCAGGGCATCCAGCGCATCAAGGGCGGTATCCAGCGTTTCGCTATCCAGCGTGCCAAAACCTTCATCAAGGAACAGCGAGTCAATACGCGTTTTATGGCTGACCAGATCCGAAAGCGCCAGTGCCAGCGCCAGACTGACGAGAAAACTCTCGCCACCGGAAAGGGTACGGGTATCGCGTACCGCATCTGCCTGCCAGGTATCAACAACCTCGACTTCCAGCGCCTCGCTGGCTTTGCGCTGTAACAGATAGCGTCCGTGCAGCCGGGTAAGTTGCTGATTAGCGAGATGGACTAAATTATCCAGCGTCAGCCCCTGGGCAAACTTGCGGAATTTATCGCCCTCTTTGGAACCTATTAGCGAATTCAGATATCCCCAGTCCTCAACCTGCTGCGTCATTTGAGCAATTTGCTGCATTAAGGTTTGTTGTTGCTGACGGTTGTCTGCATCCTGCTTCAGCTGCTGGCGAATCTCGCCTTGACTGGTGGTGTTTTCACGCAACTTTTGGTGAGTTTGCGCTAACTCTTGCTGAATCTGCTCCACCGTCACACTGAGATCCAGGTCGTCAGGTCGGTGTTGCTGATGCTGTGCCAGCGTTTCAGCTGTCTGAGTGACCAGCGTTTGCACCTGACGGCGCTGGTTTTCCAGATTCTGCTTGAGCTGTTCCAGCTGCGTTAGTGTTTGTTCATCCATTAGCGCCGCAAGGAACGCCTGCTGATCGTCAAAGACGCTCGCCTGTAGCGCGGTGTCAAACTGCGCCTGGGCTTTTTGCAGACTTTGCGCCGCCAGAACATCCTGTTGCTGTAACGTCTGCTGCTGGCTGTGTAATGCGAGACATTGTTCATGAACCTGCCGCCAGTTTTCCAGCGCCACAGTTTCTTCGCTGTGTGGGAGTTCATCACTTTGCGGCAACGTTTCCAGAATCGGCGTCAGCTGCTGCATACGGTTTTGCAGCGCGGTTAATTCGTTCTGGCGTTGCTGCCAGCTCTGCGCTTCTTGCTGACGCGTCGCCAACCAGCTCTCTTCTTCACCTTCCTGTGGCAATGTCAGTGCATAACCCGCCAATGCCGTTAAGAGTTGCTGCTGGCGTTGTTCAATTTGCTGTTGATACTGGATAATTTGCTGATTATGCGCGGCAATCTGCCCTTGTAATTCATGCCGTTGGCTGAGTAACCGCAGCTGGCGTTCGTGCTCATCTTGTTCATCCAGCCACGGTTGAATATCGTCCTGTGGCTGCAGGGTGATATTGAGGCTGGCCGTGACGGCTTGCCATTGTTGAGTAAGTGCTTGCTCATCTTGTCGGAGGCTTTGCGCTTCGTTTTCATCGCGCTGAAGCTGCTTCGTTAATGCATCCAGTTGCCCACGTAGCGCCGCACCTTCTTCACCGAGCTTTTTCACTTCGTTTTCCAGCGTTAATAGCCGGGCCTGATTAACGCCCGGTTCCAGCGCCTGATACGCCTCGACCGCCGGGTGGCTGGTGGAACCACAAAGTGGGCAAGGCTGATCCGCCTGTAACTGCGCGCGCTGGGCTTCCAGCGTTTTAATACGCGCTTCCTGCTCGCAAATGGTTTTGACATCGGCAAGTTGCTGCGTCTTTTCTTTATAACGCTGGCGCATTTCGTTAAGTGCGGCATTACGTTGCGTCTGTTCCAGAGTGACATTCTGGATAGTGACCATTAACTGCGCCAGACGTTTTTGTTGGGGAACAATCTGCCCATGCAGCGCGACCAGGCGCTGACGCAGTGGGCGTTGCTCGGCATGTTGCGCCAGGGCGCTAGCAACTTCATCGGCGGTTAACGTCAACGTGATCGCCGCAAGCGTATTAAGTTTTTGCTCAGCATGGGTTAACTGTTGCTGCCATTGCCGCAGATGCTCGCGATCGCTGGTTTGTTGGGAGAACTGCGCACGCCAACCCGCCAGTTCGTTGTTCCACTGACGGAAGCGGTCGTATTCCTGTAACCAGGTATTCAGGCTTTGTTGCTGCTGCTGTAATTCTGCTGACTGCTTCGCCGCGTGGTGGCGAATGCTCGCGCGAAGCGCCATTGTGCTCTGTAAGCGAGTATTTACTTCTTCAATCTGCTGGCGAGTATGCGCCAGCGCCGCGCTGTGTTCTGCGATGCGTTCCCAGTGCGGACGAAGATTTCGTGCCGGTTGTGCCAGACTGAGCGCCGCCAGTTGAGGTTGCGCTTTTTCTTCTTCGGCTAACGCCTGTTGCAAGGCCTGCTGACGGCGGCTGGCTTCTTGCTGCAATTCGTCCAGACGCGTTAACCAGTTTAGTGATTGTTGTTCTTGCTGCTGCGCGGTAAGTAACTGTTTTTCTTCGTCAGTAAGTACCTGCAAACTCGCTGTCAGCGATTGCACTTGTTCCGGCGTGAGCAACGCGACGCCGCTGGCCTGCGCTTGCAGCTTCTCCAGCTCAGTGCGGGCCGATTTGTGCTGCTCAAAAACCATCGCCGAGATTTGCCCGTAGATTTCAGTGCCAGTTAACTCCTCGAGCAATTCCGCGCGTTCTTTGGGTTTGGCATTCAGGAAGGCAGCAAATTGCCCCTGCGAAAGCAGCATCGAACGGGTGAAGCGCCCGTAATCCAGTCCGGTTAACGTCGCCGTCAGTTCCAGCTTATCTTTCACTTTGTCGGCGAGAATTTTGCCATCGGCACAGCGCGCCAGCTCAACGCGTGGCACCTGCAAATTACCGTCCGGCTGGTTACGCGCCCGATTCTGGCTCCAGAACGCGCGATACGCTTCACCTTTCACTTCAAACTCCACCTCCGCCAGACATTCGGCGGTATCGCGGGTCATGAGATCATTTTGCGATTGTGAAACGTTAGAAAGGCGCGGAGTTTCGTGATACAGCGCCAGACAAATGGCGTCCAGCAGGGTGGTTTTCCCCGCACCGGTTGGGCCGGTAATGGCAAACAGCCCGTTGCTGGCGAACGGCTCGCGGGTGAAATCAATCTTCCATTCGCCTTTTAATGAGTTCAGGTTTTTCAGGCGCAGGCTGAGAATTTTCATACTTCGTGTTCTCCGGCGAGGGTATGCAACGTCGTGGTGAAAAGATACTGCAGACGTTGCTGCTGCGATTCATCCAGTTCTTCCAGTGCCAGACGGCGATTGAACACCTCTTCGACGCTGAGTTCGCTGAGGGTTTCACGCTGTTGGCTGGCTAACACACGCTCGCGCTGTTCACGACTCCTGCGTACCAGCAATACTTCAACGGGCAATGATTCGGTTAATGCCTGGATTTTGCGCTGAATATCATGCAGATACTCATCAGTAGTGATTTCGATATCCAGCCAGACAGGTGGCTCCTGTGATACATCGCGCCACTGTTCCAGCTGTTCGGTAATCGACGCCAGATCGCCTTTCAGCACCGCCATGGGTTGCGTTACCGGTACGTTCAGGTTTTCCACGCTCTCTAATTTGCCGTTTGAAAATGTTACCAGATGGACATATTTACTCTTACCGCATTCATCAAAACTCAGTGGAATGGGGGAACCGCAATAGCGAACATGTTCCATGCCGCCAATAATCTGTGCGCGGTGAATATGCCCGAGCGCGATGTAGTCGGCTGGTGGAAAGTTTTGTGCCGGAAACGCGTCCAGCGTGCCAATATAGATGTCACGCACGGCATCACTTTTACTGGCACCCACAGTTGTTAAATGTCCCGTGGCGATGATGGGCAGAGGCTGATCGCCGCGCAGTTTGCAGGCATCGGCATAGTGTTGTTGATAATAATCAGTAATAGCCGCCAGCAAATGCTGCTGTTTTTCAATACCGTTAAGCCCCGCCTGGCTGGTAATAATGTCACGCGGACGTAAAAACGGAATAGGGCACAGCACTGCGCCTGGCGTCCCGTCGCGACGAGGCAAGATTTGCGGCGCATGTCCGGCGCTGGCGACCACGGTCGTATTGAGGAACGCCATGATATCGCGCGATTCATTCAGCGTGGCGACCGAGTCATGGTTTCCTGCCAGTACCACCAGATGACAGCCAGTTTGCTGTAAATTGACAACAAAACGGTTGTATAACGTGCGGGCGTAACTGGGCGGTGAGCCGGTATCGAAAACATCACCAGCAACAATAATCGCATCCACCTGATGGGTTTGTACTGTCTCCAGCAGCCAGTCAAGAAAAGCCTGATGTTCAGCTTCGCGGCTTTTACTGTAGAAGTTCTGGCCGAGATGCCAGTCTGAGGTGTGAAGGATGCGCATAACGGTTCCCTGGCGAAAAAGCATGGGCGCGATTATACCCAAACAGATGTGCCATTTGCTTTTTTCTGCGCCACGGAAATCAATAACCTGAAGATATGTGCGACGAGCTTTTCATAAATCTGTCATAAATCTGACGCATAATGACGTCGCATTAATGATCGCAACCTATTTATTACAACAGGGCAAATCATGGCGAGACGTATTCTGGTCGTAGAAGATGAAGCACCAATTCGCGAAATGGTCTGCTTCGTGCTCGAACAAAATGGCTTTCAGCCGGTCGAAGCGGAAGATTATGACAGTGCTGTGAATCAACTGAATGAACCCTGGCCGGATTTAATTCTCCTTGACTGGATGTTACCTGGCGGCTCCGGTATCCAGTTCATCAAACACCTCAAGCGCGAGTCGATGACCCGGGATATTCCAGTGGTGATGTTGACCGCCAGAGGGGAAGAAGAAGATCGCGTGCGCGGCCTTGAAACCGGCGCGGATGACTATATCACCAAGCCGTTTTCGCCGAAGGAGCTGGTGGCGCGAATCAAAGCGGTAATGCGCCGTATTTCGCCAATGGCGGTGGAAGAGGTGATCGAGATGCAGGGGCTAAGTCTCGACCCGACATCCCACCGGGTGATGGCGGGCGAAGAGCCGCTGGAGATGGGGCCGACAGAATTTAAACTGCTGCACTTTTTTATGACGCATCCTGAGCGCGTGTACAGCCGCGAGCAGCTATTAAACCACGTCTGGGGAACCAACGTGTATGTGGAAGACCGCACGGTCGATGTCCACATTCGTCGCCTGCGTAAAGCACTGGAGCCCGGTGGGCATGACCGCATGGTGCAGACCGTGCGCGGTACAGGATATCGTTTTTCAACCCGCTTTTAACGCCTTGCTCATCGGACGCAGAGCAGGGCTTATGATTTCTTAACTGGAGTATCTTACGTGCTGGAACGGCTGTCGTGGAAAAGGCTGGTGCTGGAGCTGCTACTTTGCTGCCTCCCGGCTTTCATCCTGGGTGTATTTTTTGGTTACCTGCCCTGGTTTTTGCTGGCATCGGTAACAGGACTGCTTATCTGGCATTTCTGGAATTTATTGCGCCTTTCATGGTGGCTGTGGGTGGATCGCAGTATGACCCCGCCACCGGGGCGTGGTAGCTGGGAACCGCTACTATACGGCTTACACCAGATGCAGCTGCGAAATAAAAAACGCCGTCGTGAACTGGGCAATCTGATTAAACGCTTTCGTAGCGGCGCGGAGTCGCTGCCCGACGCGGTGGTGCTGACCACGGAAGAGGGCGGTATTTTCTGGTGTAACGGCCTGGCGCAACAGATTCTTGGTTTGCGCTGGCCGGAAGATAACGGGCAGAACATCCTTAACCTGCTGCGTTACCCGGAGTTTACGCAATATCTGAAAACGCGTGATTTTTCTCGCCCGCTCAATCTGGTGCTCAACACCGGGCGGCATCTGGAAATTCGCGTCATGCCTTATACCCACAAACAGTTGCTGATGGTGGCGCGTGATGTCACGCAAATGCATCAACTGGAAGGGGCGCGGCGTAACTTTTTTGCCAACGTGAGCCATGAGTTACGTACGCCATTGACCGTGCTACAGGGTTACCTGGAGATGATGGATGAGCAACCGCTGGAAGGCGCGGTACGTGAAAAAGCGTTGCACACCATGCGCGAGCAGACCCAGCGGATGGAAGGGCTGGTGAAGCAATTGCTGACGCTGTCGAAAATAGAAGCCGCACCGACGCATTTGCTCAATGAAAAGGTTGATGTGCCGATGATGCTGCGCGTTGTTGAGCGCGAGGCTCAGACTCTGAGTCAGAAAAAACAGACATTTACCTTTGAGATAGATAACGGCCTCAAGGTGTCTGGCAACGAAGATCAGCTACGCAGTGCGATTTCGAACCTGGTCTATAACGCCGTAAATCATACGCCGGAAGGCACGCATATCACCGTACGCTGGCAGCGAGTGCCGCACGGTGCCGAATTTAGCGTTGAAGATAACGGACCGGGCATTGCACCAGAGCATATTCCGCGCCTGACCGAGCGTTTTTATCGCGTTGATAAAGCGCGTTCCCGGCAAACCGGCGGTAGCGGATTAGGGTTAGCGATCGTGAAACATGCGGTGAATCATCACGAAAGTCGCCTGAATATTGAGAGTACAGTAGGAAAAGGAACACGTTTCAGTTTTGTTATCCCGGAACGTTTAATTGCCAAAAACAGCGATTAATCCACCTTTGTCATCTTTTATTGCCATAAGCCAGCCGATGCTGGCTTATTTTCTTTGCAGTCAAAATACGGGCGTTAGATTTTACAACGGTTGGCGATTTTTTGTTCGCATGATTAGCCATGTCTTTTTCACGGAAATAGTGTTTTATACTGGTTGGCGGTTTCTTATCGCTATATACCTCTGGTTTTTAGATCCCTCCTTGCTTTAAAACGTTATAAGCGTTTAAATTGCGCTTCAGGTGCTGTCATACTGACTGCATTAACGCGGTAAATCGAAAAACTATTCTTCGCCGCGCCTGGTTGGGAGTATTTCCCGCTAAAATTGTTTAAATATACCGCTGTATCATCCCCAGGGATTGGCACAAAAATTTAACGTTACAACACCACATCCACAGGCAGTATGATTTATGACCCATCAATTAAGATCGCGCGATATCATCGCTCTGGGCTTTATGACATTTGCGTTGTTCGTCGGCGCAGGTAACATTATTTTCCCTCCAATGGTCGGCTTACAGGCAGGCGAACACGTCTGGACTGCGGCATTCGGCTTCCTCATTACTGCCGTTGGCCTGCCGGTATTAACGGTAGTGGCGCTGGCAAAAGTTGGCGGCGGTGTTGACAGCCTCAGCACGCCAATCGGTAAAGTCGCTGGCGTACTGCTGGCAACGGTGTGTTACCTGGCGGTGGGGCCGCTTTTCGCTACGCCGCGTACAGCTACCGTTTCTTTTGAAGTGGGGATTGCGCCGCTGACGGGTGATTCCGCGCTGCCGCTGTTTATCTACAGCCTGGTCTATTTCGCTATCGTTATTCTGGTTTCGCTCTATCCGGGCAAGCTGCTGGATACCGTGGGCAACTTCCTTGCGCCGCTGAAAATTATCGCGCTGGTCATCCTGTCAGTTGCCGCAATTGTCTGGCCAGCGGGTTCTATCAGCACGGCGACTGAGGCTTATCAAAACGCTGCGTTTTCTAACGGCTTCGTCAACGGCTATCTGACCATGGATACGCTGGGCGCGATGGTGTTTGGTATCGTTATTGTTAACGCGGCGCGTTCTCGTGGCGTTACCGAAGCGCGTCTGCTGACCCGTTATACCGTCTGGGCTGGCCTGATGGCGGGTGTCGGTCTGACTCTGCTGTACCTGGCGCTGTTCCGTCTGGGTTCAGACAGCGCGTCGCTGGTCGATCAGTCTGCAAACGGCGCTGCTATTCTGCATGCTTACGTTCAGCACACCTTTGGCGGCGGCGGTAGCTTCCTGCTGGCGGCGTTAATCTTCATCGCCTGCCTGGTCACGGCAGTTGGCCTGACCTGTGCTTGTGCAGAATTCTTCGCCCAGTACGTACCGCTCTCTTATCGTACGCTGGTGTTTATCCTCGGCGGCTTCTCGATGGTGGTGTCTAACCTCGGCTTGAGTCAGCTGATTCAGATCTCCGTACCGGTGCTGACCGCCATTTATCCGCCGTGTATCGCACTGGTTGTATTAAGTTTTACACGCTCATGGTGGCATAATTCGTCCCGCGTGATTGCTCCGCCGATGTTTATCAGCCTGCTTTTTGGTATTCTCGACGGGATCAAAGCATCTGCATTCAGCGATATCTTACCGTCCTGGGCGCAGCGTTTACCGCTGGCCGAACAAGGTCTGGCGTGGTTAATGCCAACAGTGGTGATGGTGGTTCTGGCCATTATCTGGGATCGCGCGGCAGGTCGTCAGGTGACCTCCAGCGCTCACTAAATCACTGAACATTTGTTTTAACCACGGGGCTGCGATGCCCCGTGGTTTTTTATTGTGTTGATGGGTTAGGAATTGATGGAAAGTAAGAACAAGCTAAAGCGTGGGCTAAGTACCCGCCACATACGCTTTATGGCACTGGGTTCAGCAATTGGCACCGGGTTGTTTTACGGTTCGGCAGACGCCATCAAAATGGCCGGTCCGAGCGTGTTGTTGGCCTATATTATCGGTGGTGTCGCGGCGTATATCATTATGCGCGCGCTGGGGGAAATGTCGGTACATAACCCGGCCGCCAGCTCTTTCTCGCGTTATGCGCAGGAAAACCTCGGACCGCTGGCAGGTTACATTACCGGCTGGACCTACTGCTTTGAAATCCTTATTGTCGCCATCGCCGATGTGACCGCTTTTGGTATCTATATGGGTGTCTGGTTCCCGACGGTGCCGCACTGGATTTGGGTACTGAGCGTGGTGCTGATCATTTGCGCCGTAAACCTGATGAGCGTGAAGGTATTCGGTGAGCTGGAGTTCTGGTTCTCGTTCTTTAAAGTCGCCACCATCATCATCATGATTGTCGCCGGTTTCGGCATCATCATCTGGGGGATTGGCAACGGCGGGCAACCGACCGGTATTCATAACCTGTGGAGCAACGGCGGCTTCTTCAGTAACGGCTGGCTTGGGATGGTGATGTCGTTGCAAATGGTGATGTTTGCTTACGGTGGGATCGAAATTATCGGGATTACCGCCGGTGAAGCGAAAGATCCTGAGAAATCGATACCGCGTGCGATTAACTCCGTGCCGATGCGTATTCTGGTGTTCTACGTCGGTACGCTGTTCGTCATTATGTCTATCTACCCGTGGAATCAGGTTGGCACTGCCGGTAGCCCGTTCGTGCTGACGTTCCAGCATATGGGCATTACCTTTGCCGCCAGCATTCTTAACTTTGTTGTGCTGACTGCTTCGCTGTCGGCAATTAACAGTGACGTATTTGGCGTAGGCCGTATGCTCCACGGTATGGCAGAGCAGGGCAGCGCGCCGAAAATTTTCAGCAAAACGTCGCGTCGCGGTATTCCGTGGGTTACGGTGCTGGTGATGACTACCGCGCTGCTGTTTGCGGTGTATCTGAACTACATCATGCCGGAAAACGTCTTCCTGGTGATCGCTTCGCTGGCAACCTTCGCCACGGTGTGGGTGTGGATTATGATCCTGCTGTCGCAAATTGCCTTCCGTCGCCGTTTGCCGCCAGAAGAAGTTAAGGCGCTGAAATTTAAAGTGCCGGGTGGGGTAGCAACGACCATCGGCGGGCTGATTTTCCTGCTCTTTATTATCGGGTTGATTGGTTATCACCCGGATACGCGTATCTCGCTGTATGTCGGTTTCGCGTGGATTGTTGTGCTGTTGATTGGCTGGATGTTTAAACGCCGCCACGATCGTCAGCTGGCTGAAAACCAGTAATACTTGCGTTCTGTAAGCCGGTTCAGGAGGAAATCCTGATCCGGCTATTCCGAAAGTTATCCGCCCCCGTCCTCCTCCCCCAAATATCCTTCAGATGATGAGTGATCCTGCATTAGGCTATGGCAAGGTGATCAGATTTTCATCACAGGGGAATTATGATGTTAAATGCATGGCACCTGCCGGTGCCCCCATTTGTTAAACAAAGCAAAGATCAACTGCTCATTACACTGTGGCTGACGGGCGAAGACCCACCGCAGCGCATTATGCTGCGTACAGAACACGACAACGAAGAAACGTCAGTACCGATGCATAAGCAGCGCAGTCAGCCGCAGCCTGGCGTCACCGCATGGCGGGCGGCGATCGATCTCTCCAGCGGGCAACCCCGGCGGCGTTATAGTTTCAAATTGCTGTGGCACGATCGCCAGCGTTGGTTTACACCGCAGGGCTTCAGCCGAATGCCGCCAGCACGACTGGAGCAGTTTGCCGTCGATGTCCCGGATATCGGCCCACAATGGGCTGCGGATCAGATTTTTTATCAGATCTTCCCTGATCGTTTCGCCCGTAGTCTTCCTCGTGAAGCTGAACAGGATCATGTTTATTACCATCACGCAGCCGGACAAGAGATCATATTGCGTGACTGGGATGAACCGGTCACGGCGCAGGCGGGCGGATCAACGTTCTATGGCGGCGATCTGGACGGTATCAGCGAAAAACTGCCGTATCTGAAAAAACTTGGCGTGACGGCGCTGTATCTTAATCCGGTGTTTAAAGCTCCCAGCGTACATAAATACGATACCGAGGATTATCGCCATGTCGATCCGCAGTTTGGCGGTGATGGGGCATTGCTGCGTTTGCGACACAATACGCAGCAGCTGGGAATGCGGCTGGTGCTGGATGGCGTGTTTAACCACAGTGGCGATTCCCATGCCTGGTTTGACAGGCACAATCGTGGCACGGGGGGAGCTTGTCACAACCCCGAATCGCCCTGGCGCGACTGGTACTCGTTTAGTGATGATGGCACGGCGCTCGACTGGCTGGGCTATGCCAGCTTGCCGAAACTGGATTATCAGTCGGAAAGTCTGGTGAATGAAATTTATCGCGGGGAAGACAGTATTGTCCGCCACTGGCTGAAAGCGCCGTGGAATATGGACGGCTGGCGACTGGATGTGGTGCATATGCTGGGGGAAGCCGGTGGGGCGCGCAATAATTTGCAGCACGTTGCCGGGATCACCGAAGCGGCGAAAGAAACCCAGCCGGAAGCGTATATAGTTGGAGAGCATTTTGGCGATGCACGGCAATGGTTACAGGCCGATGTGGAAGATGCCGCCATGAACTATCGCGGCTTCACATTCCCGTTGTGGGGATTTCTCGCCAATACCGATATCTCTTATGATCCGCAGCAAATTGACGCCCAAACCTGTATGGCCTGGATGGATAATTACCGCGCAGGACTTTCTCATCAACAGCAATTACGTATGTTTAATCAGCTCGATAGCCACGATACTGCGCGATTTAAAACGCTGCTCGGTCGGGATATTGCGCGCCTGCCGCTGGCGGTGGTCTGGCTGTTCACCTGGCCTGGTGTACCGTGCATTTATTACGGTGATGAAGTAGGACTGGATGGCAAAAACGATCCGTTTTGCCGTAAACCGTTCCCCTGGCAGGTGGAAAAGCAGGATACGGCGTTATTCGCGTTGTACCAGCGAATGATTGCGCTGCGTAAGAAAAGTCAGGCGCTGCGTCGTGGCGGCTGTCAGGTGCTGTATGCGGAAGATAACGTGGTGGTATTTGTCCGCGTGCTGAATCAGCAGCGTGTACTGGTGGCAATCAACCGTGGCGAGGCCTGTGAAGTGGTGCTACCCGCGTCACCGTTTCTTAATGTCGTGCAATGGCAACGCAAAGAAGGCCATGGGCAACTGACAGACGGGATTCTGGCTTTGCCTGCCATTTCGGCTACGGTGTGGATGAACTAAAGCATCTGTTTTATTTGTAACGTCGTTAGTCACCAGCCCTGACACTACGCAGCGAAAAAGCTGCTCAATGTCAGGGCTGAATTTGTTAAATATTTGTCCTGATCGATATGAGCGATTTTTGGTATTCTTTGCCCATGATGTTATGTACAACATGCTCCAGGATAACCCTGTAGTGGAGCAAAGATATGACAATTTCAAATTCGAATTTATTGAAACCATTTATTACTGGTAGTGAGTTGCCACCTTTTAAAGAGGATGTCTTTTCTAAAACAGAAGAACAATTTAAAAAAAGCCCCCATGGCAAATTGCTTTTCATTTCCGGAAATGAAAACTTAGTAAACATTTCAGCGGAAAAAATCGATGAAATAAAAAATAGCAAAGATTTCTTTTCAAACATTGTAAATATAATAATTTTACTCATTAAGCATCCTGATAAAATTCTGCCCATTCTTCATGGTTGTCCTGCAGAGTCCATCGAACTCATTAAGAATGCGAAACGAACGGGGCAATGGTCATATGAGATGACTGATAAGAACGGGCAGAGTATTGAAGTGTCCTATATTTTCACTGATACCATAGATAATAATTATGATGGAAAATTATGCTTAAAAATCTGTAACCCCTGCAACCAAAATGATTCTAGTACACATGAATATAAAATAGATCATCAACAGTTGAAAAATCACATAAGGCAACTTGAGGAGTGGGCCCTTCTTGAAAAGTTTTATGATAACAACGCTTATTATTCTAAACGTACAAAACAATTAGAGAAGAAAATTGCCGATGCGGGGTTTATAACAGGGAAGGTTAATGCCGATAACTTTAATGTAAAAGAGTTTAAAGACGATATAGCCTCGATGCTTTGTGAACAGCCCCCCATGCGTACACACCAGATTTCTTCATCCGGATACTTATCTGCCGATAAAGTGCCCGATCTCTATAAGACAAATTTGAAAGACGCGCAGAGAGATCTGAAAACAACACCGGTTGACATCGATGGTGTTAGTCTAAAACCAAAAACTCGGGAAAAAATTGCGGAAAAAATTGCGAAAAAAACTGAGGAAGAAAATGCGAAAAAAATTGCGAAACAAAATGCGAAGACCATTGAGGAGAAGAATAGTGAAAAAAACAAGAAAGAAACAAATCCTGAGGATAATTTTGTCTTAAAATTCTCACCGGAAGAAATCAATGAGATGCTCCTGGATTACAGCGATGAAGAACAAAAAAAATTAAGACCTTTTTTCACTAGTGATCATATCTATTGTTTGTTTGATGCTTTTAGTCAGGGTTTGTATAATGTTGCTCGTAATGGCAGTCCACGGTATGCAGGTTTACTACGTCAAATAGCATCCAAGTGTGCGATATTACAAGATTTTGATCAACAATTGTTCTGGCGCACGTTTTCAGGAGGAGTCTTCCATCGACGTATCTCTGTGAACAGCGAGCCAGAAAAGACAGATGTATGGCGATTCAGTACACAATTTGATTTTCCATATATAAATGAAAACGGAGAGTTGTCCAGAACGGTACTCATGTTCGAGGGGGTTGCTGAAAGCAACTTTAAAGATATCGCCAATCATTCCAGCGAATGTTTTTCTTACAGCTGTTATGCCGCCCCGCTGGATGCGAATGCTAAAAAATAGTGACGCCGGAGCTTGAAGTTTCAGAGCGCCTTGTGTGACGCCTGTGCCATCATCCGCGGATAAAACTGCCAGAAGCGGGTTTCCAGGGCATCGTAATGGGCGTCTAAATCGTACCAGGAGTCACGCAGGGCATCCAGACGTGGGCGACGGCTTGCCATGCCGTTTAACACGTTCTGGATGAAATCCATATCTCGATAGCGCACCAGCCACTGCTCTGACCACAAGTAATTGTTCAGATTGATAAAACGTGGCGGTGAGTCCGGCAAAATCGTCATCACTTGCTCGCGGGCATAACAGACAAATTCCTGTAGCGGAAAGTCCGGCGACAGCTGCGACCAGTGGCGGGAAAGAAAGTGATCCCACATGACATCCAGGGTAATAGGCGCAACGCGGCGCGTTTCACTACGAAACCATTCCCGTGCTTCGCGGACTTCCGGCAGATTGTCGGTTAGTACATCAATGCGCCGATGCATATGAATGCCAGCCACGACGTCGGGCGGAAAACTTTCTTCAGGATTTCCGCGTACGAAATCAGCCAGTAAATTGCCAGAAAGCGAGCTTTCCGCCAGGTGAGCTAGATGCAGGTGAGCTAAAAAATTCATATACACTTCATCCTTCAAACTGCCTCTTCGTTGGCTGCCTTCACTCACCCCAGTCACTTACTTAATGTAAGCTCCTGGGGACTCATTCAGTTGCCATCTCGATGCATCTTGAATGATTTTGTGTATAGATTATGTCATCCATCAAGGAGGGTAAAGGTTGCAGGGAGAGCGCCCCGGCACTAGACTACCCGCCTCTTATTTTAGTCTGAGTCAGTGTCATGCGCGTTACCGATTTCTCCTTTGAATTGCCCGAATCCCTGATTGCCCACTATCCCATGCCTGAACGCAGTAGCTGTCGTTTACTGTCGCTGGACGGGCCGACGGGCGCGCTGACGCACGGTACTTTCACCGATTTACTCGATAAGCTCAACCCCGGCGATCTTCTGGTTTTTAATAATACCCGCGTGATCCCGGCGCGCCTGTTTGGGCGTAAAGCCAGCGGCGGCAAGATTGAAGTGCTGGTTGAGCGGATGCTCGACGACAAACGCATTCTTGCGCATATTCGCGCCTCGAAAGCGCCAAAACCTGGCGCAGAACTGTTACTGGGCGATGACGAAAGTATCAACGCAACAATGACCGCGCGCCACGGCGCACTGTTTGAAGTTGAATTTAATGATGATCGTTCGGTACTGGATATCCTCAACAGCATCGGCCATATGCCGCTGCCGCCGTATATCGACCGTCCGGACGAAGACGCTGACCGCGAACTTTATCAAACCGTTTATAGCGAAAAACCGGGCGCGGTTGCAGCCCCGACCGCTGGTCTGCATTTTGACGAACCTTTGCTGGAAAAATTACGCGCCAAAGGCGTGGAGATGGCGTTCGTCACCCTGCACGTTGGTGCGGGCACCTTCCAGCCGGTGCGCGTCGACACCATTGAAGATCACATCATGCACTCGGAATACGCTGAAGTACCGCAGGATGTGGTAGACGCGGTACTGGCGGCGAAAGCGCGCGGTAACCGGGTGATTGCGGTTGGCACCACCTCAGTACGTTCACTGGAAAGCGCGGCTCAGGCGGCGAAAAACGATCTCATCGAACCGTTCTTTGACGACACCCAAATCTTTATCTATCCGGGCTTTCAGTACAAAGTGGTCGATGCGCTGGTGACGAACTTCCACTTGCCAGAGTCGACGCTGATTATGCTGGTTTCGGCCTTTGCCGGTTATCAACACACCATGAACGCCTATAAATCAGCGGTAGAAGAGAAATATCGCTTTTTTAGTTACGGTGATGCGATGTTTATCACGTACAATCCGCAGGCAATTAATGAGCGCGTCGGGGAGTAATTCCGCGGCGCTGGTTTAAAACGTTGGACTGTTTTTCTGACGTAGTGGAGAAAAAATGAAATTTGAACTGGACACCACCGACGCTCGCGCACGCCGTGGCCGCCTGGTCTTTGATCGTGGCGTAGTGGAAACGCCTTGTTTTATGCCTGTTGGCACCTACGGCACCGTAAAAGGGATGACGCCGGAAGAAGTTGAAGCCACTGGCGCACAAATTATTCTCGGTAACACCTTCCACCTGTGGCTGCGCCCGGGCCAGGAAATCATGAAACTGCACGGCGATCTGCACGATTTTATGCAGTGGAAAGGCCCAATCCTTACCGACTCCGGCGGCTTCCAGGTCTTCAGCCTTGGTGATATTCGTAAAATCACCGAACAGGGCGTTCACTTCCGTAACCCGATCAACGGCGACCCGATTTTCCTCGACCCGGAAAAGTCGATGGAGATTCAGTACGATCTTGGTTCGGATATCGTCATGATCTTTGATGAGTGTACGCCGTATCCTGCTGACTGGGATTACGCAAAACGCTCCATGGAGATGTCTCTGCGTTGGGCGAAGCGTAGCCGTGAGCGTTTTGATAGTCTCGGAAACAAAAATGCGCTGTTTGGTATCATTCAGGGCAGCGTTTACGAAGATTTACGTGATATTTCTGTTAAAGGTCTGGTAGATATCGGTTTTGATGGCTACGCTGTCGGCGGTCTGGCTGTGGGTGAGCCGAAAGCAGATATGCACCGCATTCTGGAGCATGTATGCCCGCAAATTCCGGCAGACAAACCGCGTTACCTGATGGGCGTTGGTAAACCAGAAGACCTGGTTGAAGGCGTGCGTCGCGGTATCGATATGTTTGACTGCGTAATGCCAACCCGCAACGCCCGAAATGGTCATTTGTTCGTGACCGATGGCGTGGTGAAAATCCGCAATGCGAAGTTTAAGAGCGATACTGGCCCACTCGATCCTGAGTGTGATTGCTACACCTGTCGCAATTATTCACGCGCTTACTTGCATCATCTCGACCGTTGCAACGAAATATTAGGCGCGCGACTCAATACCATTCATAACCTTCGTTACTACCAGCGTTTGATGGCGGGTTTACGCAAGGCTATTGAAGAGGGTAAATTAGAGAGCTTCGTAACTGATTTTTACCAGCGTCAGGGGCGAGAAGTACCACCTTTGAACGTTGATTAATATTAATAATGAGGGAAATTTAATGAGCTTTTTTATTTCTGATGCGGTAGCGGCAACGGGTGCACCGGCGCAAGGTAGCCCGATGTCTTTGATTTTGATGCTGGTGGTATTCGGTCTGATTTTCTATTTCATGATCCTGCGTCCACAGCAGAAGCGCACCAAAGAACACAAAAAGCTGATGGACTCCATTGCCAAAGGTGATGAAGTTCTGACGAACGGTGGCCTGGTTGGTCGCGTAACCAAAGTAGCGGAAAACGGCTACATTGCTATCGCGCTGAATGACACCACTGAAGTAGTTATTAAACGTGACTTCGTAGCTGCCGTCCTGCCGAAAGGCACCATGAAGGCGCTGTAATTAAAATTTTTCCCTAAGGGAATTGCCGTGTTAAACCGTTATCCTTTGTGGAAGTACGTCATGCTGATCGTGGTGATTGTCATCGGTCTGCTGTATGCGCTTCCCAACCTGTTTGGTGAGGATCCGGCTGTTCAGATCACTGGTGCGCGCGGAGTCGCCGCCAGTGAGCAAACGCTGATCCAGGTCCAGAAAACGTTACAAGAAGAAAAAATAACTGCTAAGTCTGTGGCACTGGAAGAGGGCGCTATTCTTGCGCGCTTCGACTCCACTGACACCCAGCTGCGCGCTCGTGAAGCATTAATGGGCGTTATGGGTGACAAATACGTCGTGGCGCTTAACCTTGCCCCGGCAACGCCGCGCTGGCTGGCAGCTATTCACGCTGAGCCGATGAAGCTCGGCCTTGACCTGCGTGGCGGCGTTCACTTCCTGATGGAAGTGGATATGGACACCGCGCTTGGCAAACTCCAGGAACAAAATATCGATAGCCTGCGCAGCGACCTGCGCGAAAAGGGCATCCCGTATACCACCGTTCGTAAAGAAAACAACTACGGCCTAAGCATCACTTTCCGCGATGCTAAAGCTCGTGATGAAGCCATTGCGTATCTGAGCAAGCGTCATCCGGACCTGGTGATTAGTAGCCAGGGCAGCAACCAGCTGCGTGCGGTAATGAGCGATGCTCGCCTGAGTGAAGCGCGTGAATATGCGGTGCAGCAGAACATTAATATCCTGCGTAACCGTGTAAACCAACTTGGTGTGGCGGAGCCGGTGGTTCAGCGTCAGGGTGCTGACCGTATCGTTGTTGAACTGCCAGGTATTCAGGACACCGCGCGTGCGAAAGAGATTCTGGGTGCGACGGCAACGCTGGAATTCCGTCTGGTAAACACCAACGTTGATCAGGCCGCAGCGGCTTCCGGCCGCGTACCGGGCGACTCTGAAGTGAAACAGACTCGCGAAGGTCAGCCGGTTGTGCTGTACAAACGCGTAATTCTGACCGGTGACCATATCACTGACTCCACTTCCAGCCAGGACGAATACAACCAGCCGCAGGTTAACATCTCGCTCGATAGCGCTGGTGGTAACATCATGTCTAACTTCACCAAGGACAACATCGGCAAACCGATGGCAACCCTGTTTGTGGAGTACAAAGACAGCGGTAAGAAAGATGCAAATGGTCGTGCGGTTCTGGTGAAACAGGAAGAGGTGATTAATATCGCCAACATTCAGTCTCGTCTGGGTAACAGCTTCCGTATCACCGGCATCAACAACCCGAACGAAGCCCGTCAGCTGTCACTGTTGCTGCGTGCCGGTGCGTTGATCGCGCCGATTCAGATTGTTGAAGAACGTACCATTGGCCCGACCCTGGGTATGCAGAACATTGAGCAGGGGCTGGAGGCTTGCCTTGCCGGTCTGCTGGTTTCTATTCTGTTCATGATCATCTTCTATAAGAAGTTTGGTCTGATTGCGACCAGTGCTCTGATTGCCAACTTGATCTTGATTGTCGGCATTATGTCGCTGTTGCCAGGCGCAACGCTGAGTATGCCAGGTATCGCGGGTATCGTCTTAACCCTTGCAGTAGCGGTCGATGCAAACGTACTGATCAACGAACGTATTAAAGAAGAGTTGAGCAACGGACGTACTGTTCAACAGGCAATTGATGAAGGTTATCGTGGCGCATTCAGTTCTATCTTCGATGCGAACATCACCACGCTGATTAAAGTCATCATCCTGTACGCAGTGGGTACCGGGGCAATTAAAGGGTTCGCGATTACTACCGGTATCGGTGTGGCGACGTCGATGTTTACCGCGATTGTCGGTACGCGTGCCATCGTAAACCTGCTATATGGCGGCAAGCGCGTCAAGAAGCTGTCAATCTGAGGAGTGCGATGTGGCACAGGAATATACTGTTGAACAACTAAACCACGGCCGTAAAGTCTATGACTTTATGCGCTGGGACTACTGGGCTTTTGGCATCTCTGGTCTGCTGTTAATCGCCGCTATCGTTATTATGGGCGTGCGCGGCTTTAACTGGGGGCTGGATTTCACCGGTGGTACGGTTATCGAAATTACGCTCGAAAAACCGGCTGAAATTGACGTAATGCGTGATGCATTGCAAAAAGCCGGTTTTGAAGAGCCGATGCTGCAAAACTTTGGTAGCAGCCACGACATCATGGTCCGTATGCCGCCTGCTGAAGGCGAAACCGGCGGTCAGGTGCTGGGCAGCCAGGTCCTGAAGGTGATTAACGAATCCACCAATCAGAATGCGGCAGTGAAGCGTATTGAGTTCGTCGGTCCGAGCGTGGGGGCAGACCTTGCGCAAACCGGTGCGATGGCGTTGATGGCGGCGCTGCTGTCTATCCTCGTGTACGTAGGTTTCCGCTTTGAGTGGCGACTGGCGGCAGGGGTTGTTATTGCGCTGGCGCACGACGTTATCATTACGCTGGGTATTTTGTCGTTATTCCATATCGAGATTGACCTGACCATTGTGGCATCGTTGATGTCAGTTATCGGTTACTCGCTTAACGACAGTATCGTGGTATCGGACCGTATTCGTGAAAACTTCCGCAAGATCCGTCGCGGTACGCCTTACGAAATCTTTAACGTGTCCTTGACCCAGACGCTGCACCGTACCTTGATCACATCCGGTACTACCTTGATGGTTATCCTGATGCTGTACCTCTTCGGTGGTCCGGTACTGGAAGGCTTCTCGCTGACCATGCTTATCGGTGTTTCCATCGGTACTGCATCTTCCATCTATGTGGCATCTGCGCTGGCTCTGAAACTGGGTATGAAGCGCGAACACATGCTGCAGCAGAAAGTGGAAAAAGAAGGGGCGGATCAGCCGTCAATTCTGCCTTAATCAAGTTCCCGTTGATGTTGAAAATCCCGGTCAGAAGATCGGGATTTTTTTTGATGTATGGAGATTGCGAAAATCCCCGCATCTTGGGAAACTGCGCGTAACCCTACATTTCATCCAGGTAACTTTTCATGGCTATCATCCCAAAAAACTATGCGCGGTTAGAAAGCGGCTATCGCGAAAAAGCATTAAAAATCTATCCGTGGGTCTGCGGTCGCTGTTCTCGCGAGTTTGTTTATTCCAACCTGCGTGAACTTACCGTTCACCACATTGATCACGACCATACCAATAACCCGGAAGACGGCAGTAACTGGGAGTTATTGTGTCTTTATTGCCACGATCACGAGCATTCAAAATATACCGAAGCAGATCAGTATGGTACGACCGTTATCGCAGGGGAAGATGCGCAGAAAGATGTCGGTGAAGCGAAGTACAACCCATTCGCTGATTTAAAAGCGATGATGAATAAGAAGAAGTGATAAAAAATGCCGGATATGGAATCCGGCATTCTCACAATTAGAAGTTGTAACCTACTACCAGGTAACCACCCCAGCCGGTAGAGCGAACGTTGAAGTTGCCGTTGCCGAAGTTCAGTTCTGCATCGTCGTTCCACTGACCACCGTCGTGCCAGTAACGAGCTACGACAGAGTAGTGCCAGTGATCGTAGTTCAGAGCCAGAATATGGCTGGAAGCGATGGAGTTATTGGTACGGGTCTTAATACCGTTGATTGCATTACCGCTGTCATCCCCTAAATCGGAACCCCAGTCGAAGTTGGTAAAGCCGATGTAGCTCAGCTGACCGCCCCACAGATCGGTAATCGGCACAAAGTATTTAATTTTGAAACGGTAACCGTCCCACTCGTTTTCATTCGCTGCGCCATAGTTCTGCCACTGGTATTTCGCATAGACGTTCATGGACAGGCTCATCGGCAGGCCAGTATCGATATCGGTACCCAGACCCATGTACCAGGTGCTCTGGCGACCATCTTTATTACGACCCATGTCGTAAATGTAGTTGTTCGCGAAGTACCACTCTTTGAACGGACCAAAGCTAAGGTCAGTATTGGTCAGCTTGTCGATGGAGAAACGTGGTTCGATTTCCATAAACAGCGGAGAACCGTGGTTCCAGATACCTTTTGCATTGGAGTTACCGCCGAAGAATACCGGCGCATCCGCATAACCATAGAAGTCGAACCAGTCTTTTTTAGCGAATGCTTCGTACTCAAGGTAGGTATCGTTGCGGATCTGCGGTCCGAAACGGGTGTGATAGCTTCCGACAACGTTAACGCTCTGGTGCCACCAGTCGGAAAGATACTGCGGTTTGTCGTTTTCAGCTGCGTTGACAGTAAAAGACGAAGAGAGCGCCAGTACCGCACCGGCTGCCAGTAATGTTTTTTTCATATGTATGCCACTGTTTGAAAATCCCTTGCGGGAGTGAAAAAGGCGCAAATTGCGTTTCTAAATATTTCGTATACAGAGGAGCCTATTATAAAAATCATTGCTCACAAAAATATGTTTCGTTTCACAGTTCTATCATTTACGTAATCGATTGCGTTCACGTTTACACACATTCGGGCGGGGATTGTACTGACTTTCACCCTTGTTGCAAACTTTTACTATCAATCTGGGTGATGTAAGCAGAGTAACAAAATGATGGGGAAAGATGTTGCGGGACGCACAAAACGCCCTGCGATACGTTTACTGCATAACAGGTTGAATGTCGTGGATACGTACAAAGCCTAACTGATCCACAGAAATACCCTTTAACTGTAACGGAATATCAACATCGCTGGGGGCGAGGACGCTGGCAGGGGCGTTAATCAATTGATTCTGCACATTGATTTCCTGAAAGTTGTCTATTGTTCCCTGAATTTGCCCATATTCAACAGTTCCGCTGAATGCGGGCAAGGGATCATTCGACTCGCCCTGAATACGTAGCGTCAGGGTGGTGCCATCTGTATCAGGCGTAATATTCACCAGCGACATACGTAAAGTACCGATCTGGCTTTCCAGTCTTGCTGGTGTTTTCGCTCCAGGCAGAAGGTAAACCCCACTGCTGGATTTTGCATTCAGCCTGTTTTGCTGAGTGATTTTGACCGTTTCTTTATTAAGTTGTGTCATCTCCTGGTTCAGTGTGCTGACGCTGTGTTTCATCTGCCGCACTTCGCTTTGCTGCACACAGGCGCTAAGGCTGAACAGGCTTCCCAGCAGGAGCAGTCGAAAAACGTTAGTATTCATAGGTCGTCCCTTTCTCGTCGCAATTAGCCTAATGGTAGAGGGTAAAAGCAGCGAAAGCATCGATCCTTTATCTCAAAAGCGTTGCGCCTTTGTTGTATCGTCAGTTCAGGGTAAAATAGATTTCTGTTAACCACCTGGTCAGGACGCCGTATGCATTGCCCATTCTGTTTCGCCGTGGACACTAAGGTAATTGACTCTCGTCTCGTGGGCGAGGGCTCATCTGTACGCCGCCGTCGGCAGTGTCTGGTGTGTAATGAACGTTTCACCACCTTTGAAGTGGCGGAGCTGGTTATGCCGCGTGTTGTAAAAAGCAACGACGTGCGTGAACCGTTTAATGAAGAGAAATTGCGTAGCGGAATGCTGCGCGCGCTGGAAAAACGTCCGGTGAGTTCCGATGACGTCGAAATGGCAATCAATCATATTAAATCGCAGCTGCGCGCAACCGGTGAGCGCGAAGTGCCGAGCAAGATGATTGGCAATCTGGTGATGGAGCAATTGAAAAAGCTCGATAAAGTCGCCTATATCCGTTTTGCCTCTGTCTACCGCAGTTTCGAAGATATCAAAGAATTTGGCGAAGAGATCGCGCGCCTGGAGGACTAAGCCGTGCAGGACGAGTATTACATGGCGCGGGCGCTAAAGCTGGCGCAACGAGGACGTTTTACCACGCATCCCAACCCGAATGTCGGGTGCGTCATTGTCAAAGATGGCGAAATTGTCGGTGAAGGTTACCATCACCGTGCTGGTGAACCACACGCCGAAGTACATGCGTTGCGTATGGCTGGAGAAAAAGCCAAAGGTGCGACTGCGTATGTGACACTCGAACCTTGCAGCCATCACGGCCGTACGCCGCCTTGCTGTGATGCATTAATTGCCGCAGGCGTGGCGCGCGTGGTTGCCGCAATGCAAGACCCCAATCCGCAGGTCGCTGGACGTGGACTTTACCGTCTGCAACAGGCTGGCATTGACGTCAGCCACGGGCTGATGATGAGTGAAGCCGAGCAATTGAATAAAGGCTTTCTCAAGCGGATGCGCACCGGCTTTCCTTATATTCAGTTAAAACTTGGCGCATCGCTTGATGGTCGCACGGCGATGGCGAGCGGCGAAAGCCAGTGGATCACTTCGCCCCAGGCGCGGCGTGATGTACAACGACTGCGCGCGCAAAGTCATGCCATTTTAACCAGCAGCGCCACGGTGCTGGCGGATGATCCAGCCTTAACGGTGCGTTGGTCTGAACTGGATGAACAAACTCAGGGGCTCTACCCGCAACACAATCTCCGCCAGCCGGTACGTATTGTGATTGATAGCCAAAATCGCGTGACGCCGGAACATCGCATTGTGCAGCAGCCCGGCGAAACCTGGTTCGCGCGTACGCAGGAAGATTCTCGTGAGTGGCCGGAAACGGTGCGTACCTTGCTGATTCCAGAGCATAAAGGTCATCTGGATCTGGTTGTACTGATGATGCAACTGGGTAAACAGCAAATTAACAGCATCTGGGTGGAAGCGGGGCCAACGCTCGCTGGCGCATTGCTACAGGCTGGTTTAGTTGATGAGCTGATTGTCTATATCGCACCTAAACTATTAGGCAACGACGCCCGTGGATTATGCTCGCTGCCAGGGCTTGAGAAATTAGCCGATGCCCCCCAATTTAAATTCAAAGAGATACGTCATGTAGGCCCGGATGTTTGCCTGCATTTAGTGGGTGCATGATCTCCCGGCTCGAAAGGGAAGCAGCGCACGAAATATTATGCTAAAATCCGCCCCCCTGCGGGGCCATACTCGAACCCGAAGGAAGAAAATGAACATTATTGAAGCTAACGTTGCTACCCCGGACGCTCGCGTCGCCATCACCATCGCGCGTTTCAACAACTTTATCAATGACAGCCTGCTGGAAGGTGCAATTGACGCACTGAAACGTATCGGTCAGGTAAAAGATGAAAACATTACCGTTGTTTGGGTGCCTGGTGCCTATGAGCTGCCGCTGGCGGCGGGTGCACTGGCTAAAACCGGTAAATACGACGCGGTGATTGCGCTGGGTACGGTTATTCGTGGTGGCACTGCCCACTTTGAATATGTCGCTGGTGGTGCAAGCAACGGCCTGGCGCATGTTGCCCAGGACAGCGAAATTCCGGTTGCTTTTGGTGTTCTGACCACTGAAAGCATTGAACAAGCGATCGAACGTGCTGGCACCAAAGCTGGCAACAAAGGTGCAGAAGCTGCACTGACCGCGCTTGAAATGATTAATGTATTGAAAGCCATCAAGGCCTGAAATTAGTAAGGGGAAATCCGTGAAACCTGCTGCTCGTCGCCGCGCTCGTGAGTGTGCCGTCCAGGCGCTCTACTCCTGGCAGTTGTCCCAGAACGACATCGCTGATGTTGAATACCAGTTCCTGGCTGAACAGGATGTAAAAGACGTTGACGTCCTGTACTTCCGTGAGCTGCTGGCCGGGGTGGCGACTAACACCGCATACCTCGACGGACTGATGAAGCCATACCTGTCCCGCCTGCTGGAAGAACTGGGCCAGGTAGAAAAAGCAGTACTGCGCATTGCGCTGTACGAGCTGTCTAAACGTAGCGATGTGCCATACAAAGTGGCCATTAACGAAGCGATCGAACTGGCGAAATCGTTCGGCGCAGAAGACAGCCATAAGTTCGTCAACGGCGTACTCGATAAAGCAGCACCTGTGATTCGCCCTAACAAAAAGTGATATCCAGGCCGGTAGATTCACGGAAGACCGTTCCGCGATCGCTGGCCTTTTCTTTTTTACCTGCTGAGGCATAACGTATGGCATGTGGCGAGTTCTCCCTGATTGCCCGTTATTTTGACCGTGTAAGAAGTTCTCGTCTTGATGTCGAACTGGGCATTGGCGACGATTGCGCACTTCTCAATATCCCCGAGAAACAGACCCTGGCGATCAGCACTGATACGCTGGTGGCGGGCAACCACTTCCTCCCTGATATCGATCCTGCTGATCTGGCTTATAAAGCACTGGCGGTGAACCTAAGCGATCTGGCAGCGATGGGGGCCGATCCAGCCTGGCTGACGCTGGCATTAACCTTACCGGACGTTGACGAAGCGTGGCTTGAGTCCTTCAGCGACAGTTTGTTTGATCTTCTCAATTATTACGATATGCAACTCATTGGCGGCGATACCACGCGTGGGCCATTATCAATGACGCTGGGTATCCACGGCTTTGTTCCGATGGGACGGGCCTTAACGCGCGCTGGGGCGAAACCGGGTGACTGGATCTATGTGACCGGTACACCGGGCGATAGCGCCGCCGGGCTGGCGATTTTGCAAAACCGTTTGCAGGTTGCGGATGCTAAAGATGCGGACTACTTGATCAAACGTCATCTCCGTCCGTCGCCACGTATTTTACAGGGGCAGGCTTTGCGTGACCTGGCAAATTCAGCTATCGATCTTTCTGACGGGCTGATTTCCGATCTCGGGCATATCGTTAAAGCCAGCGACTGCGGCGCACGTATTGATCTGGCATTGCTGCCGTTTTCTGATGCGCTTTCTCGCCATGTTGAGCCAGAACAGGCGTTGCGCTGGGCGCTCTCTGGCGGTGAAGATTACGAGTTGTGTTTCACGGTGCCGGAACTGAACCGTGGCGCGCTGGATGTGGCTCTCGGTCATCTGGGCGTACCGTTTACCTGTATCGGGCAAATGACCGCCGATATCGAAGGGCTTTGTTTTATTCGTGACGGCGAACCTGTCACGTTAGACTGGAAAGGATATGACCATTTTGCCACGCCATAAAGATGTCGCGAAAAGTCGCCTGAAGATGAGTAATCCGTGGCATCTGCTTGCTGTTGGATTCGGAAGTGGATTAAGCCCAATCGTTCCTGGCACGATGGGATCGCTGGCGGCGATCCCTTTCTGGTATCTGATGACCTTTTTGCCCTGGCAGCTCTACTCGCTGGTGGTGATGCTGGGGATCTGTATCGGCGTCTATCTTTGTCATCAAACGGCGAAAGATATGGGCGTGCACGATCACGGCAGCATTGTCTGGGACGAATTTATCGGCATGTGGATCACGCTCATGGCATTGCCGACCAATGACTGGCAGTGGGTCGCCGCCGGATTCGTCATTTTCCGTATTCTGGATATGTGGAAGCCGTGGCCGATCCGCTGGTTTGATCGCAATGTGCATGGTGGTATGGGGATCATGATCGACGATATTGTTGCTGGGGTGATTTCCGCAGGAATCCTGTACTTTATCGGTCATCATTGGCCGCTGGGTATTCTTTGATGCCATTGACCGGGTGGTGTAGTCGATTCCAGACCACCCGGTTTGATTTATAAATGAACAGTGCCCCAATTTTGGGGCACTCTGTTAAAGTAAAATCCGACATCACCGAATATATTATGCGGAGATATTTCAAGGTGTAACTTTGTCACTCATAATTCAATGACACTGAAATATCGTCAGTCGACGAACTCATAATAATTACTCATATATTCTGACTGTTGCCGAAAAATATCATCAAAATTATCCTTAATGGTTTTGTTTATAGTGTTGAATAAATTTTTAGAAAGTTCATCTATTTTATCTTGAATCTTTGGTTTTATTTCATCTTGAATTTCACGGGTAACCAAAAGTTGGTCCAATTGATCATCCATTTTGTATTTTGCAATTAATTGTGCAGTTAAAGGTATTTTCTTTAAATAATCATTTTTTGTTATTTTATACTGGCCGATGAAATATTGCCTGGCTTGTTCTTGTTTATAGTTAAAAATCTCATTGTATTTTTTTCTGCTTATTTTTCCTTCAAGATTCATTGCTTGATTGAATATGCTCTTTAAATGCTGATTATAGAAAATAAAATTATCGATATCTTGTATTATTTTAGTGGTTGTTGATTTTTCATCAAATTTTAATGACTCAGGGTTTTTATCTGATTCAATATAGTCAAGAATAATTTTTGCTAATGGGCTAATATCTTTTTCTTCTGTTGATTCTGCTTCTGCTTTTAATATCGGATTAAAAAGGTCGGTACGGTAAAGTTTCGTGCCTTTCATCCTGACGATGTCAGGAAGAATAGTGTTTGAAAGATTAGCCTCGCTAAAGTCCACATTTTGGCAATCACTTTCTGATAAATCTGCCCAATTGAAAGTGGTTTTAACACAGGAGCAGTTAGTTAGAATCATCCCTTTCGTTTCATTCCCATGTGATTTCTGATAAGTTATCCTTTGTATTATTTGATCTGCTTCTGGATATTGCATCTCAGGTTCTTTTTCTTTACCATATATCACCGCATTATCAAGAATTGCGCCAGTGCAATTCATATTTGTTAGATCGCATTTGATAAATCTACAACTGTTAAAATTTGCATTTGTACAATTCGTATTTGTAAACTTGACGCTATCAAAATAAGTATGTTCGAAGTTGACATTTGAGCAGTTACAGTTTCCCAGATCTATACCGAAATCTATATCGGGATCTTTATTGGGATCTTTACCGGAAATATTGCTGTGTGCTAGATATAGACCGCTGAAATCGTAATATCCATTGTCATCCTTTTCTATTGGGAGTGAATAAGTCTTTACTACCTCGTTAACAATAGAGATAGTTCCACGTATCATCAGATTTTCTCCGACTTTATAAAAAATAATGTTATGTTTGATGGTGCTGTTGTATGGCTCTGGCAATGAGGATGCAATTTTATTCCAGAAACAACAAAGCGTGGTCTGCTTTTGTTTGGGCGAGAGGTTATCAAATTTCAGGTTTAAATATGAGTCTAAATCTGACGATGCATCTATATTAAAATTGGGATCTGGAGTTAACGCTGAATTATAATTTAGAACTGACAATGTATTGATGTATTTATGAATCGATTTAAATGCCTTTTGTTTATCACTGTCCAGAAAAAAATCACGAATTTTGTTCCATAGCCTTTCGATAAGATTTTGATTTAAATCGTGCTTCATTGAATTTCTTAAATCTGCAACCGGTACATCAGTAAACAGGATCGGTTGTTTGGTGATGGTTTTCATCATGATTGTAATCCTCTTACATTGACTAAATAAGACAGTTTTAGGGGATATTACCTGGAGAAACTATCAAAAATCGCTCAAAGGGATGAAGACGATGAATAGCTGCAAATTCAATCACGAAGAATTTCTCTTGCAGAGGTGGATTATGGTTACAGAAGGTGATGGGAGGTACGTTGTCCCCATCATCGCAGACGATGGGGAATTCAGCAGATAAAATGGGCGAAAAGCGAAATTTACTTAAATCCTACGACCGGATGCGGTTTATACGGTGTTTCCAGTTCAGCAATCTGTTCCGGCTTTAAAGTGATATCCACCGCGTTCAACAGCTCATCAAGCTGTTCCTCCCGAGAAGTTCCGATAATCGGTGCGGCAATGCCCGGTTTACTCAACAACCAGGCCAGCGCAACTTGTGCTCGTGTTGCACCGAGTTCTTCACTGACGCCCGTTAACCGCTCTGCGATCTGCGCGTCATTTTCATCGCTTTCTTTATAGAGATTTTTACCCACCTCATCAGACACCAGTCGTGCGGTAGTTTCTCCCCACGGACGTGTCAGACGGCCCCGCGCCAGCGGGCTCCACGGAATCACCGCTACGCCTTCCTGATAACACAGCGGCAGCATCTCGCGCTCTTCTTCACGATAAATCAGATTGTAGTGATCCTGCATACTGACAAACTGCGCCCAGCCGTGCTGTTTTTGTAGTTCCAGTGCTTGAGCAAACTGCGAAGCGTGCATGGATGACGCGCCGATATAACGCGCTTTTCCGGCTTTTACCACGTCGTTGAGGGCTTCCAGCGTCTCTTCGATCGGCGTGTTGTAATCCCAGCGATGAATTTGCAGGATATCAACATAATCCATGCCGAGACGGCGCAGGCTGTCGTCAATAGAACGTAGAATTTGCGCACGGGATAATCCTTCCGGTAAATCACCAACGCGATGGAACACTTTGGTGGCAACGACCACGTCTTCACGACGGGCGAAATCCCGCAGTGCGCGACCGACGATCTCTTCGCTGCTGCCATCGGAATAGCTATTGGCGGTGTCAAAGAAATTTATGCCGCCTTCCAGCGCGCGTTTAATGATGGGACGGCTGCTCTCTTCCGGCAGTGTCCATGCGTGATTACCGCGATCTGGCTCGCCAAAGGTCATACAGCCGAGGCAAAGTCGGGAAACGCGAAGGTCGGTTTTTCCTAAGGGGTTGTATTGCATGCTGCCACTCCTGCCATGAATAATTTCTTAAGCATAGCAGGAGTGGAGTAGGGATTATGCCAGCCAGGCCTTGATTTTGGCTTCCATACCAGCGGCATCGAGGCCGAGTTCGGCGCGCATTTCTTCCTGCGTTCCTTGTGGAATAAAGAAGTCAGGCAGGCCAATGTTCAGCACGGGTACTGGTTTACGATGGGCCATCAGCACTTCGTTCACGCCGCTGCCTGCGCCGCCCATAATGGCGTTTTCTTCTACGGTGACCAGCGCTTCATGGCTGGCGGCCATTTCCAGAATTAACGCTTCATCAAGCGGTTTCACAAAACGCATATCGACCAGCGTAGCGTTCAGCGATTCAGCGACTTTCGCCGCTTCTGGCATCAGCGTACCAAAGTTAAGGATCGCCAGTTTCTCGCCACGACGCTTCACAATGCCTTTGCCAATTGGCAGTTTTTCCAGCGGCGTCAACTCCACGCCTACCGCGTTGCCACGCGGGTAGCGCACCGCTGACGGGCCATCGTTATAGTGATAGCCGGTATAGAGCATCTGGCGACATTCGTTTTCATCGCTCGGGGTCATAATGACCATTTCCGGTATGCAGCGCAGGTAAGAGAGATCAAAAGCGCCCTGGTGGGTTTGACCATCAGCACCAACAATGCCCGCGCGGTCGATGGCGAACAGGACCGGAAGCTTTTGAATTGCCACGTCATGCAGCACCTGATCATAGGCGCGTTGCAGGAAAGTGGAGTAGATCGCGACAACGGGTTTGTACCCACCAATCGCCAGACCCGCCGCAAAGGTCACTGCGTGTTGCTCGGCAATTGCCACGTCGAAGTAGCGATCCGGGAATTTACGAGAAAACTCAACCATACCGGAACCTTCACGCATCGCCGGAGTAATCGCCATCAGCTTGTTGTCTTTCGCTGCCGTTTCGCACAACCAGTCGCCAAAGATTTTTGAATAGCTTGGTAAACCGCCGCTACTTTTCGGCAAACAACCGCTGGAGGGATCAAATTTAGGCACGGCGTGGAAGGTGATTGGGTCTTTTTCTGCCGGTTCATAACCACGACCTTTTTTGGTCATGATATGCAGGAACTGCGGGCCTTTCAGGTCGCGCATGTTCTTCAGCGTGGTGATAAGCCCCAGCACATCGTGACCGTCCACCGGGCCGATGTAGTTAAAGCCCAGCTCTTCAAACAATGTGCCAGGCACCACCATGCCTTTAATATGTTCTTCGGTACGTTTGAGCAGCTCTTTAATGGGCGGAACGCCAGAGAAAACTTTTTTCCCGCCTTCGCGCAGTGAAGAGTAAAGCTTACCGGAAAGCAGCTGCGCCAGATGGTTGTTGAGCGCACCGACATTTTCGGAAATCGACATTTCATTGTCGTTGAGAACCACCAGCATATCAGGGCGGATATCGCCCGCGTGATTCATCGCTTCAAACGCCATGCCAGCGGTAATAGCGCCATCGCCAATGACACAGACGGTACGGCGATTTTTGCCTTCTTTCTCGGCAGCAACCGCAATACCAATTCCGGCACTGATGGAGGTTGATGAATGCCCGACGCTTAATACGTCATATTCGCTTTCGCCGCGCCACGGGAACGGGTGCAGACCGCCTTTCTGACGGATGGTGCCGATCTTGTCGCGGCGTCCGGTCAAAATTTTATGCGGATAAGCCTGATGCCCCACATCCCAGATTAACTGGTCAAACGGGGTGTTGTAGACATAGTGCAGCGCCACGGTCAGTTCGACCGTGCCCAGCCCGGAGGCGAAGTGCCCGCTGGAACGGCTCACGCTGTCGAGTAAATAGCGGCGCAGTTCGTCGCAGAGTTTCGGTAAACTCTCTTTCGGCAACAGTCGTAACTCCTGGGTGGAGTCGACCAGTGCCAGGGTCGGGTATTTGGCAATATCAAAACTCATCAGGGGCCTATTAATACTTATTGTTTATTTATTACGCTGGATGATGTAGTCCGCTAGCGCTTCCAGTGCCGAGGTATCGAGTGACTGTTCAGCCAGTTGTTTCAGCGACTGACGGGCATCGTCGATCAGATCCCGGGCTTTCTTCCGGGCTTGCTCAAGACCCAGAAGTGCAGGGTAGGTACTTTTACCAAGTTGCTGGTCGGCACCCTGGCGTTTTCCCAACGTTGCAGTATCTCCTACCACATCCAGGATGTCATCCTGAACCTGGAAGGCAAGGCCGATGCTCTCTGCGTACTTGTCGAGTACTGGCAGAGCACGACGTCCTTTATCTCCGGCGCTTAATGCACCAAGGCGAACGGCGGCGCGAATCAATGCGCCGGTTTTATGACGATGAATACGCTCAAGCGCGTCCAGAGGTACGTGTTTGCCTTCCGCATCTAAATCTAATGCCTGACCACCGCACATTCCGGCAATACCGCTGGCGCTCGCCAGTTCTGAAATCATCGAAATTCTGTCGCGATCCGACACTTCCGGCATATCGGCATCGCTTAAAATCGAGAACGCCAGCGTTTGTAAAGCGTCGCCAGCGAGAATCGCGTTTGCTTCGCCAAACTTCACATGGCAGGTTGGCAAACCGCGACGCAGATCGTCATCATCCATTGCCGGTAAATCATCATGAATTAATGAGTAAGCGTGGATACACTCTACGGCGGCAGCGGGTGCGTCCAGCGTGTTTGTGCTAACGCCGAACATATGACCGGTGGCATAAACCAGGAAAGGTCGCAGGCGCTTACCACCTAATAATGCGCCATACTGCATGGTTTCGACCACGGGAGTGTTCTGAAAGGGCAGTGGGGCGATAAAACGGCTCAGCGCCTGGTTGGCCTGCTTAACGCAGGCTTCGAGTTGCTGCGGAAAGTCCATTACTCATTGTCCGGTGTAAAAGGGGTTAGAGAGGCGTCTTCATTGTCAGACAGCAGAATTTGTACGCGCTGTTCGGCTTGTTGTAATTTGGCCTGCCCCTGACGTGCCAGCTGCACGCCGCGTTCGAACTCGTTCAGCGCCTCTTCCAGCGGCAGGTCGCCACTTTCCAGACGGGTTACAATCTGTTCCAGCTCGCTCAGCGCCTTTTCAAAGCTGGCGGGCGCCTCATTTTTCTTCGGCATAATGAATGTCTGACTCTCAATATTTTTCGCCCCGTCATGGTAACGGACTCAGGGCAAATAGCAAATAACGCGCAATGGTAAGGTGATGTGCGCAGCAAAGCGATGTTAGTGGTATACTTCCGCGCCTGGATGCAGCCGCAGGTGTGGGCTGCTGTATTTTTCCCTATACAAGTCGCTTAAGGCTTGCCAACGAACCATTGCCGCCATGAAGTTTATCATTAAATTGTTCCCGGAAATCACCATCAAAAGCCAATCTGTGCGCTTGCGCTTTATAAAAATCCTTACCGGGAACATTCGTAACGTTTTAAAGCACTATGATGAGACGCTCGCTGTCGTCCGCCACTGGGATAACATCGAAGTTCGCGCAAAAGATGAAAACCAGCGTCTGGCCATTCGCGACGCCCTGACCCGTATTCCGGGTATCCACCATATTCTCGAAGTCGAAGACGTGCCGTTTACCGACATGCACGATATTTTTGAGAAAGCGTTGGTTCAGTATCGCGATCAGCTGGAAGGGAAAACCTTCTGCGTACGCGTGAAGCGCCGCGGCAAACATGATTTTAGCTCGATTGATGTGGAACGTTACGTCGGCGGCGGTTTAAATCAGCATATTGAATCCGCGCGCGTGAAGCTGACTAACCCGGATGTCACTGTCCATCTGGAAGTGGAAGACGATCGTCTCCTGCTGATTAAAGGTCGCTATGAAGGTATTGGCGGTTTCCCGATTGGTACCCAGGAAGATGTGCTGTCGCTCATTTCCGGTGGTTTCGACTCCGGCGTTTCCAGCTATATGTTGATGCGTCGCGGCTGCCGCGTGCATTACTGCTTCTTTAACCTCGGCGGCGCGGCGCATGAAATTGGCGTGCGTCAGGTGGCGCATTATCTGTGGAACCGCTTTGGCAGCTCCCACCGCGTGCGTTTTGTCGCTATTAATTTCGAACCTGTCGTCGGGGAAATTCTCGAGAAAATCGACGACGGTCAGATGGGTGTTATCCTCAAACGTATGATGGTGCGTGCCGCGTCTAAAGTGGCTGAACGTTACGGTGTACAGGCGCTGGTCACTGGCGAAGCACTGGGCCAGGTGTCCAGCCAGACGCTGACTAACCTGCGCCTGATTGATAACGTCTCCGACACGCTGATCCTGCGTCCGCTGATTTCTTACGACAAAGAGCACATCATCAACCTGGCTCGCCAGATTGGCACTGAAGACTTTGCCCGCACGATGCCCGAATATTGCGGTGTGATCTCCAAAAGCCCGACGGTGAAAGCGGTTAAATCGAAGATTGAAGCGGAAGAAGAGAAGTTCGACTTCAGCATTCTCGATAAAGTGGTTGAGGAAGCGAATAACGTTGATATCCGCGAAATCGCCCAGCAGACCGAGCAGGAAGTGGTGGAAGTGGAAACCGTCAATGGCTTCGGCCCGAACGACGTGATCCTCGATATCCGTTCTATCGATGAACAGGAAGATAAGCCGCTGAAAGTCGAAGGGATTGATGTGGTTTCTCTGCCGTTCTATAAACTGAGCACCAAATTTGGCGATCTCGACCAGAACAAAACCTGGCTGTTGTGGTGTGAGCGCGGGGTGATGAGCCGCCTGCAGGCGCTCTATCTGCGCGAGCAGGGCTTTAACAATGTGAAGGTATATCGCCCGTAATTTGTGGTTTTTACGTCGCATCTGGTCAGATGCGACGTTTGCCGCATCCGCCACTACTCGTAATAATTATAAATCCCTGCCGCCATCACCAGTTGTGATGCCACTTCATGGGCTTTTTCACGCCCAACCAGCAGGTCGATAATTTTCAGACCAAAGTCGATAGCTGTACCCGGCCCCTGACTGGTCAGCAATTTTACCCGTGCATCCCAGACGACGCGCTTGTCCTGCCATTGTTCGGCGGGTATTTTGTCTTTCAGCGTCGGGAAGCCGGTCATATTGCCAATCGGGAAGATATCGTGCGGGACCAGCACGGTGGCTGGTGCGGCGCAAATAGCCGCGACGATACGCCCGGAACGGTGGAACTGTTTAACGGTTTCAACCAGCAGGGTGCTATCGCGAAAACACTCTGCGCCTTTAATGCCTCCAGGCAGCACGATCACGTCATATTCGCCATCAGCTACTTCGACCAGCGGCGCATCCGCCAGCAGCTTCACGCCGCGCGAGCAGGTAATCGCCAGGTTGCCATCGCTGGCGACGCTGGCAGTGGTGACTTTGATACCGCCGCGAACCAGCAGATCGATAGTGGTGACGGCTTCAGTCTCTTCACTACCAGGGGCGAGGCAAACCAGTGCCGATGCGCTCATATTCACTCTCCTTTCTTTTTACCATTTCAAACAGGCGGGTGTTTTCCGGTACGGTAATCCCATGCGCGCGGGCGCGGCGTAAGAGAAAACCATTGATATAGTCGATTTCGGTGTGGCGCAGCGCGCGGATATCCTGCAACATCGACGAGATATTTTCCGCTGTGGCATCAATCACCTGCATCACGTAATCACGCAAATCTTCTGCTGAAGTATGATGTCCTTCGCGTTCGATCACTGCCGCGACTTCCTCGCATATCTGCATAATTTCTTGCGGATGATGACGTAATTCACCGTTCGGGCAATTCCAGATGGCAGTCAGTGGATTAATCACACAGTTGACTGCCAGCTTGCGCCACAGCTCGGCGCGAATATTGTTATGCCAGGCAACGTCAGGCAACACGGTTTGCAAAATATCCGCCAGATAACTGTAATCGCCATCCTGTTGCCGTGCCGGACCAATATGCGTGATACCGTTTGCCACATGAATAATGACATTGCCGTCGCGGCGAGCGGCATGGGTGGTGGTGCCCATCAGTAATGGCTGCTGAATGTTTTGCAACTCTTCGATGGTGCCCATGCCGTTGTGAATTAACAGTATTGGCGTAGTTACAGGCAGTGTGGACGCGAGGCTTTTGACGGCATCGGAAACCTGCCATGCTTTCAGCGTCACCAGGAGCAGATCGCTGGTGGCGAGAAAATCGGGATCGTTGGCGGTCAGCGATTCGTTAAATATCGAACCATCTGTCTCAACCAGATTCACGCTACAATAAGGTTGCGGTACGCGCAGCCAGCCCTGAACGTCGTGACCCTGTTTACAAAGTGCTGTAAGCCATAATTGCCCTAAGGCACCGCATCCCAATACGGTAATTTTCATTGTTCCTCCTCACCCGCAACCACTCCGGGTGTTCAATAAGGCTATCCCTTAATTGTGCATGCTGTTGCGACTATGCACAATTAAGGGATACGTCCTGGTGCAGGACTGTTGGTTATTTAACTTTGCAGGTATTATGCTTCGCATCAAAAATGAAGGGAGAGGAAAAGATGCCATCTTTCGATATTGTCTCTGAAGTTGATCTTCAGGAAGCACGTAACGCGGTCGATAACGCGAGCCGCGAAGTGGAGTCCCGTTTTGACTTCCGTAATGTTGAAGCCTCATTTGAGCTGAACGACGCCAGCAAAACCATCAAAGTGTTGAGCGAGTCCGATTTCCAGGTCAATCAGTTGCTGGATATTCTGCGTGCCAAGCTGCTGAAGCGCGGCATTGAAGGCAGTTCGCTGGATGTACCGGAAAATATCGTTCATAGCGGTAAAACCTGGTTTGTGGAAGCGAAACTGAAACAGGGCATTGAGAGTGCGACCCAGAAGAAAATCGTCAAGATGATCAAAGACAGCAAACTGAAAGTGCAGGCGCAAATTCAGGGCGATGAGATCCGCGTAACGGGTAAATCTCGTGATGATTTGCAGGCTGTCATGGCGATGGTACGTGGTGGCGATCTCGGTCAGCCGTTCCAGTTCAAAAACTTCCGCGATTAATCGCGACAATGTGCGTTTTGTTCATGCCGAATGCAGCATGAACAGCTAATTCGGCCTACAACGATTTGTAACTCAAGAACTTAGTAGGCCTGGTAAGCGTAGCAGGCAATTCGCCGCGTTTTTTATGCCTGACGAATTGCCTGTTCAACCTCAAAGCGATTCGTCACTTTGCTGTCGATTTTCACATAAGCTGAATGTTCTTCTTCTGCAATCAACACTTCTTTGACGCCTTCAGTTTCCAGCAAACGCACTTTTAACGCTTCGTTTGCGGCAATGTCCGCCGGGATTTCAATGCGCAAGCTGCTGACATACGGCGGTTCTTTCATGGTACTGGCGACTGCCAGCCACACTGCGGCCAGCATTGCGCCAGCGAGAAATACACCCTGACCGTCAAACATGCCGTCAATCCAGCCACCCAGCGAACCGCCAATCGCCACGCCAAGAAACTGGCTGGTGGAGTAAACACCCATCGCCGTACCTTTGTAACCTGCAGGCGACTCTTTACTGATAAGTGAAGGCAGAAGGGCTTCCATCAAATTAAACGCCACAAAGAAAAGCTGCACGCCGACCACCAGTTGCCAGAACTGCGTTTGTGCGTTCCACAACACAATTTCCGCAACCACGATCAACCCGACGCAGAAGACAAAGACTTGCTTCATTTTGCGCTTAACTTCAGCGTAGATAATGAAAGGCACGACCGAGCCAAAGGCGATTAACATCGTCGCCAGGTAGACCTTCCAGTGTTCAGCGGCTGGAAATCCCGCATCAGCCAGTTGTCCGGGCAGGGCAACAAACGTCGACATCAGCAAAATATGCAGACACATAATGCCAAAGTTGAGTTTCAGCAGCCGCGGTTCCGCCAGCACTTTACTGAAACTGCCTTTCACCATTCCGGACTCACGATTAAGTACGTGAGTGCTACTGTTGGGCACAACCCAAATGGTCAACGCAATGCCGGTCGTTGCCAGAATAGCGATCATCCAGAACAGCGCGTGCAGCCCAAGTTTGTGAGTGATGATCGGGCCAAGCACCATCGCAATGGCAAAGGTAATGCCAAAGCTCACGCCGATAAACGCCATTGCTTTGGTGCGGTTTTGTTCGCGCGTGAGATCGGAAAGCAGCGCCATAACGGCAGCGGCAATCGCACCGGAGCCTTGTAGCGCCCGGCCCAGAATAATTCCCCAGATGGAGTCAGAGAGCGCAGCGATAACGCTACCGGCGGCAAACACTGCCAGCCCACCGACAATTAATGGTTTGCGACCAATGCGGTCGGAAAGCAGGCCAAACGGAATCTGAAAAACGGCCTGAGTCAGACCATAAATACCAATGGCAATACCGATTAATGCTTCGCTGGCACCTTGCAGAGCCATGCCGTACGTGGTCAGAACCGGCAGAACCATGAACATGCCCAGCATGCGCAACGAGAATACGGTCCCTAAACCCCAGGTCGCGCGTCGCTCACCTGGCGTCATTTTATAATCGTTCATTACCACCTCTGTTTTAAATTCGCGACTAGTGTAAAGCGGCAAACGAATGGGGTAAACATGCGGATTTTTTAGTAAATATTTCGAGAGGGATATGATTCTAATGCTAAGAAAAAAGGTGCCGTAGCACCTTTTTAATAGAGAGATTGTGTTACCACACAGCAGCCAGCAGCGTATGCGAGTCCGGCACCATAAAATCAACGGACATCATCACCGAGAGGGCAGTGATGGCGATGATAGAGAAACCGAACAGCTTGCGCGCCCAGATTCTGTCATCAGCAACTTTATAACCGCGCAGAGCCATGCCTAACCACCAGACGCTCACCGCCGCGGCGACTACCAGATATTTATACCCAGCGTAACCGCCAAGAGAGAGCATCAGCGTGGCAACGGCAAAGGCGATGATATACAGCGTGATGTGATTCTTCGCCACCGAAATGCCTTTTACCACTGGCAATACCGGAATGTTTGCCGCCTGGTAATCCTTAAAGCGGAAAATGGCGATGGCATAGGAGTGAGGCATCTGCCACAGACTGAAGATAGCAAGCAGGATCGCTGCGCCACTATCGAACTCGCCGGTTACTGCACAGTAGCCGATCACCGGCGGCGCAGCGCCGGAGAGCGAACCAATCAATGTGCCGTAGACTGAGTGGCGTTTCATGTACAGGCTATAAACGCCGACGTAAACCACAAAGCCCATCACCCCCAGCCAGCAGGCCAGCGGATTCGCGCCAAACCACAGCAGCATAAAGCCAGCAATACCCAGCAAGGTGGCGTACACCAGCGAGACAGCAGGAGAGATCAGGCCTTTAACCAGCACCCGATTCTTCGTCCTTTCCATCTTTCTGTCGATATCCCTGTCGATGTAGTTGTTAAACACACAACCCGACGCCACAACCAGTGACACCCCAACCAGCGTGTAGATAAACAGGGGATAATCAATGCTGCCCTTTGAGGCCAGCAGGAATCCCCCAATCACCGAGATCAGGTTGCCAAAGATGATGCCTGGTTTCGTTACTTGCAGGTATTGCTTAAACATCATAACCGCCGCTCTTAGTGCATCATCATGTTGTAGTTGAGGTTCCACATAATCCAGATGGAGCCTACAACCAGGATAGCGATGATTAGCACGGTGAAGACAAACGCCGTCATGTTCCAGCCTTCATCTGATTTGGTATTCATGTGCAGGAAGCACACCAGATGCACCAGAACCTGTACCACTGCCATTGCCAGGATTGTTCCCAGAATTACGGCCGGAGAGGCAGCTCCTGTCATCACCATCCAGAACGGAATCACCGTCAGAATGATCGACAGGATAAAGCCTGTCATGTAGGTTTTTACGCTGCCATGGGACGCGCCGCTGTGATCGGTAGAATGACTCATTACATCGCCCCCATCAGATAAACAACAGTGAACACACAGATCCAAACCACATCCAGGAAGTGCCAGAACAGGCTCAGGCACATGATGCGGGTACGGTTAGTGCTGGTCAGGCCGCGACGGGCGATTTGCACCATCAGCACCGCCATCCAGATAAGACCGGAAGTGACGTGCAGACCATGCGTGCCGACCAGCGCAAAGAACGCTGACAGGAAGCCGCTGCGATCCGGACCCATGCCGTTAACAATCAGGTGATGGAATTCATAGATTTCCATCCCGATAAATCCAGCACCAAACAACCAGGTCAACGCCAGCCAGGAGATAACCTGGCTTTTGTTGTTTTTGTACATGGCGATAGCCGCCATGCCGTAGGTGATGGAGCTGAACAACAGCAAGAAAGTTTCAACCAGAACGAACGGCAGTTCGAAAATGTCCTTACCTGTCGGGCCGCCTGCGGTGCCGTTAACCAGAACGGCATAGGTAGCAAACAGGATAGAGAACAGAATGCAGTCGCTCATCAGGTAGATCCAAAATCCGAAGATTTTGGTTCCGCCTGCATCGTGGTGCCCGTGTTCGTGCGCGTGGGCAGTCGCGTGCGTCAAAGTATCAGTTGCCATTTTTCAGCCCTGCCTTAGTAATCTCATCGAAATGCTGGTTTTCCAGTTTTTCGATTTCTGCCACCGGCACGTAGTAATCCACGTCCTCGTCGAAGCTTTTCACGATCCAGGTGATGATCATGCCTGCGAAGCCAACAATCGCCAGCCACCAGATATGCCAGATCATGGCGAAACCGAAGATGGTGGAGAAAGCTGCAATGACGATACCTGCACCGCTGTTTTTCGGCATATGAATTTCTTCATAGTGGTCAGGCTTTTTGTACGCTTCGCCTTTCTCTTTCATTTCCCAGAATGCATCACGCTCGTGAACGTGCGGCACAACGGCAAAGTTATAGAACGGAGGCGGGGAAGAGGTTGCCCACTCCAGCGTACGGCCACCCCACGGGTCGCCAGTCAGGTCACGGTTCTGGTCGCGGTCACGAATAGAAACGTACATCTGAATAACGAGGCAGAGAATACCCAGCGCAATCAGTACTGCACCGCTGGCTGCAATCATCAGCATGGTGTGGAACTGCGGGTCAATCTGCTGGCTCAAACGACGGGTCATGCCCATGAAGCCCAGCGCATACAGTGGCATAAAGGCAACGAAGAAGCCGATGATCCAGAACCAGAACGCGCGTTTACCCCAGGTTTCGTTCAGTTTGAAACCGAACGCTTTAGGCCACCAGTAGGTCATCCCTGCGAAGCAGCCGAAGACCACGCCGCCGATGATCACGTTATGGAAGTGCGCAATCAGGAACAGGCTGTTATGCAGAACGAAGTCCGCGCCCGGTACTGCCAGCAGCACGCCAGTCATACCGCCTACCGAGAAGGTGACGATAAAACCGATGGTCCACAGCATCGCAGAATGGAACACGATGCGGCCCTGATACATGGTGAACAGCCAGTTGAAGATCTTCACCCCGGTCGGGATGGCGATAATCATGGTGGTGATACCAAAGAAGGCGTTTACGTTCGCGCCCGCACCCATCGTAAAGAAGTGGTGCAGCCAGACGATGAACGACAGCACGGTGATACAGACGGTTGCCCATACCAGCGAGGTATAACCAAACAGACGTTTACGCGAGAAGGTTGCCGCAATTTCGGAGAACACACCGAAAACAGGCAGGATCAGGATGTAAACTTCCGGGTGGCCCCAGGCCCAAATCAGGTTGATGTACATCATCATGTTGCCACCCATATCGTTGGTAAAGAAATGGGTACCCAGATAGCGATCCAGGGTCAACAACGCAACGGTAACCGTCAGAATTGGGAAGGAAGCAATAATCAGTACGTTCGCGCACAGTGATGCCCAGGTAAATACTGGCATCTTGAACATGGTCATGCCCGGTGCGCGCATCTTCAGAATGGTAACGAAGAAGTTGATACCGGTAAGCGTTGTACCTATACCGGATAGCTGGAGACTCCATATCCAGTAATCGACACCGACTCCCGGACTGTACTCTATTCCCGATAGCGGTGGATAGGCCAGCCAGCCGGTCTGCGCAAATTCGCCCACGCCGAGAGAAACGTTAACCAAAATCACACCAACAACGGTAAACCAGAAGCTTAGGTTGTTGAGGAACGGGAACGCAACGTCACGCGCGCCGATCTGCAGCGGAACCACCAGGTTCATCAGACCGATAACGAAAGGCATCGCCACGAAGAAGATCATAATCACGCCGTGCGCGGTGAAGATCTGATCGTAGTGGTGAGGTGGCAGGAAGCCCGCTTCGCCCGCAGAGGCAAGGGCCTGCTGGCTACGCATCATAATGGCGTCAGCAAAACCACGCAGCAACATCACAATCGCCACGATGATATACATGATACCGAGGCGTTTATGGTCGACGGAGGTCAGCCACTCTTTCCACAGGTAGGTCCACTTACCGAAGTAAGTGATCAGGCCAACGAGCGCCAGACCTCCCAAAATAATGCCAGCGATCGTAACCATGACGATAGGTTCATGGAACGGGACTGCATCAAGTGATAATTTTCCGAACATCTTTATTCTTCCTCAACCCCTTTAATGGGCGGATTCCGCGTGGCTCATGTCCATGCCTTCCATACCTTCGTGTGCGCTGTGCTCACCTTCTGGCTGGGTCATGTCCATGCTCTTACCGTGAGCCATAAACTTGTTAATCACATCAGCAAACAAGTCTGGTTTCACGTTGGAGAAATATTCCACCTGGTTGTATTCGCTAGGCGCGGCCAGTTTTTCGAACGCTGCCATGTCAGACATGGTGTTCGGCGACTGTTTCGCTTTTGCGACCCACTGGTCGAATGCGGCGCGATCCGGTGTTGCAATAGCTTTGAACTTCATGCCTGAGAAGCCCGGGCCGCTGTAGCTGGCGGAGATACCGTCATAAGTACCGGGTTCGTTGGCGATCAGATGCAGGCGAGTCTGCATACCGGCCATGGCATAAATCTGGCTACCCAGACGCGGAATGAAGAAGGAGTTCATCACGGAGTTGGAGGTCACTTTGAAGTACACCGGAGTGTTCGCCGGGAAAGCGATTTCATTCACGGTAGCAATGCCCTGTTCCGGGTAGATGAAGAACCATTTCCAGTCCATGGAAACCACTTCGATGGTAATGGGCTTCTCGTCGTGTGCCAGCGGCTTGCTAGGCTCAAGAGCGTGAGTGGTTTTCCAGGTCAGTACCGCAAGGAAGATGATGATTAAGATAGGTACCGTCCAGACCACAGCTTCCACTTTATTGGAGTGTGACCAGTTCGGGCTGTACTTAGCATCTTTATTGCTCGCACGATACTTCCAGGCGAAACCAACAGCCATCAAGATTGCGGGAATAACGACAATCAACATCAGGCCAAATGCCGTCAGTATCAGTGAACGTTGCTCCAGACCAATCTGTCCTTTGGGATCTAACAGCGCAGAATTACAGCCACTGAGCAATACAGTGCCTGCAAATAATGACAACCATCCCAAACTTTTATTGTATTTCCTGAGTCTCATTTAACGACCTCAATTCCACGGGATCTGGTGGCGTTTAAAGTGTGTGGGCATTTTACGGGAAGGTTACATTACTGTAAACATGATTAAATTCCTGTTACTTGGATTTGGCTTACAGGTCACATATGTTGCAAAACATATCAGGTTGATTTTAAGAAGCTGTTGCAAAAGGGCGTTATAACAAAAGGGGAGTGCAGAAGGAGTCTGGGCGGGCAATTGGTATAACCAATGCGGAATAAAACAATTATTTAACAAATAATTATCATTAAGATGACAACTTGGTGGTGAGAAAATAAAGACTCATTAGCTGAATCGTGTAAGAAAAATAGAATTCATAAATGGCGTCAATAATTTCCAGACGCTAAGCCGCACAAAAGAACAAATATTAATAAGCGATGCTGATGTTTATTTAGCCGTAATAATTACGGCGAGTGATTACTACAGCTAAATAATATTTACAGATTACGTCAGATGCGTTTTTCGTAGCGCCAGATAATCCAGCAAACCACCAAGCACGACGCCAGAAAGGGCGACTAAAACCCCGACTTCCAGCAGAGCAGGCAGGAAAGAGAAGTGCGTCAAATCCAGCGCGTCCATCGTCAACAGCAGTAACCACACGGCCAACAGGCTGATGCCCGCCGCCAGTGTCCACATGGCAAAGGCATAACCTGCCGGATATTCGGTACGGGAGATAAAGTTGTCATTTACTCGTGTATATTCAAGCGTCTGGCGACAAACCAGCAGCAAAATAAGCCCTGGTACGGCAGCGGCGACGGAGAACAGATAGAATGTCGACCAGCCGTGTGCTTCAACAAACCAACCCGCCACGGGGCCGACATAAACTCGCCCTACAGCAGAAAGCGCTGAGAGCAGGGCAAATTGAGTAGCGGAAAATGACTTATTACACAGCGTCATTAACAGCGCGACAAAGGCTGATGTACCCATCCCGCCACAGAGGTTTTCGAAAAAGACGGCTGCGCCCATGCTGTAGAGATGCTTATCAGTAATCGACAGCAGCCAGTAACCGGCGTTAGATGCACCTTGTAAAATGCCGAAAATCAGCAGTGCACGGAACAGCGACAGGCGCTGCATCAAAATCCCACCGTACAATGCGCCAACAATGGTCGCCAGTAAGCCAAGCGTTTTGTTAACCACGCCTACTTCACCTGCATCAAACCCGACGCCGCGAATTAAAAACGTGGTTGTCAGGCTCATGGCGAATGCGTCGCCCAGCTTATACAGCACGATAAGAAGCAAAATAAGCCAGGCATTATTGCGACCAAAGAAATCGCGCAGAGGTGCAACAACCGCTTGTTCCAGCGTTTTGGGCACAGGAATGGTGTCGGTGGGTTCTGGTGCAAGTAACGTCGCGATAATACAGGGGATCAACAGCGCCGCCATCAACCAGTACATGCCCTGCCAGCCCAGCCATTTATCTGCCAGCCACAGGGCTAAGCCGCCGGAAACCAGCATCCCTAAACGGTAACCCAGCACGCTGATTGCCGCGCCCGCACCACGTTCTTCTGCCGGGAGCACATCGGTTTTCCACGCATCGAAGACAATATCCTGGGAGGCAGAGCAAAAAGCGATCACCACTGCCAGTGCCGCCATCCAGCGGAGTTGGGTGCCAGGTTCGAGAAAACCCATCGCCGCAATGGCGACTAATAACAGGATTTGCGTGGCGAGCAGCCAACCGCGCCGCCGCCCAAAAAATGGGGGCGTGTAGCGGTCCATCAGCGGTGACCAGAGGAATTTAAAAACGTAAGCCTGGCCTACCAGAGAGAAGAAACCAATGGTTTTGAGATCGATATTCTCGACCGTCATCCAGGCCTGTAAGGTGCCGGACGTCAGGGCGAGCGGTAGCCCGGAAGCAAAACCCAGGATCAGCAATATGGCTGAACGCGGCTGTTGAAAAATACGTAAATATTGACTGGACATGGGCGTCTACAGGCCCGGCTTGCACCGGGCCAGAGGGCAGAAATTAACGCGCGTTCTGCTTGATGAATTCGTGGATGCTGGTGTCCTGAGACATATCAGCGATGGTATCGGTCAGCACACTGTTAACCGCATCGGCGATATTTTTGTTGGAGGCCTGGAACGCACCTTCAACGTTGTAGCTGGCACGATAGTTCTTGGTCATTTTGTTGCCATTCTGCGCGGTAGCGATGATGGCGATATCCGCTTTGGTCGCGATGTTATAGCGCACGTTGCCCTGGGACACATCAGCATACAGTTGGCTAACGATGATTTGCAGATTAACCGGGCCATTCGGACCAACCATGTAACCACGCGCGGTCATCTGTTTTTCCAGCACTTCTTGCAGCAGGAAACGCAGATCGCGGGAGGCGGTCAGGGTAACGATTTGATTATCGCGGGTGACTTTTGCCAGCGCCTGATCGGTACGCTGATCGGCACCATTAATGCTTACGGTGACGCCCATCAGGCTTGGATCCTGCTGTGGCAGTGTCATCGTCGGTGAAACTTCAATAGTTGTTGGCGGTTTTGCGCATCCTGCAAGCATAAACAGAGCAACTAACGGGAAGAGGATTTTTTTGAACATGTTCGGGCTCTCAGAGACTCTTAAGCGTGTTTGGTAAAAATTCCCGCCATCATAACATTGCCAACGGCGAGGGGAAGTGGGTAAGGCATGTAAATTCATCATGTTGACGAAATAATCGCCCCTGGTAAAAGAAACGCTGATGCGAGGCCTGTGTTTCAATCTTTAAATCAGTAAACTTCATACGCTTGACAGAAAAACCAGGACGAAACCTAAATATTTGTTGTTAAGCTGCAATGGAAACGGTAAAAGCGGCTAGTATTTAAAGGGATGGATGACATCTCAGCGTTGTCGGAGGAGATATTTCATGATGATACGTGAGCGGATAGAAGAAAAATTAAGGGCGGCGTTCCAACCCGTATTCCTCGAAGTAGTGGATGAAAGCTATCGTCACAATGTCCCAGCCGGCTCTGAAAGCCATTTTAAAGTTGTGCTGGTCAGCGATCGTTTTACGGGTGAACGTTTTCTGAATCGTCATCGAATGATTTACAGTACTTTAGCGGAGGAACTCTCTACTACCGTTCATGCGCTGGCTCTGCATACTTACACTATTAAGGAGTGGGAAGGGTTGCAGGACACCGTCTTTGCCTCTCCTCCCTGTCGTGGAGCAGGAAGCATCGCGTAAAAACGCATTTGCAACTGTCGGCGCTTTTCCAGTATGTTGCTAAAGATTTTATGAAAAACGGCCTGCGGGCCGTTTTGTTTTGTCTGGATTTTGCGCTTATTGCCCAGCATTCAGACGAAAATTGCCCGGGAATTGTGAAAAAATACGCGACAGCGCGCAATAACCGTTCTCGACTCATAAAAGTGATGCCGCTATAATGCCGCGTCCTATTTGAATGCTTTCGGGATGATTCTGGTAACAGGGAATGTGATTGATTATAAGAACATCCCGGTTCCGCGAAGCCAACAACCTGTGCTTGCGGGGTAAGAGTTGACCGAGCACTGTGATTTTTTGAGGTAACAAGATGCAAGTTTCAGTTGAAACCACTCAAGGCCTTGGCCGCCGTGTAACGATTACTATCGCTGCTGACAGCATCGAGACCGCTGTTAAAAGCGAGCTGGTCAACGTTGCGAAAAAAGTACGTATTGACGGCTTCCGCAAAGGCAAAGTGCCAATGAATATCGTTGCTCAGCGTTATGGCGCGTCTGTACGCCAGGACGTTCTGGGTGACCTGATGAGCCGTAACTTCATTGACGCCATCATTAAAGAAAAAATCAATCCGGCTGGCGCACCGACTTATGTTCCGGGCGAATACAAGCTGGGTGAAGACTTCACCTACTCTGTAGAGTTTGAAGTTTATCCGGAAGTTGAACTGCAGGGTCTGGAAGCGATCGAAGTTGAAAAACCGATCGTTGAAGTGACCGACGCTGACGTTGACGGTATGCTGGATACTCTGCGTAAACAGCAGGCGACCTGGAAAGAAAAAGACGGCGCTGTTGAAGCAGAAGACCGCGTAACCATCGACTTCACCGGTTCTGTAGACGGCGAAGAGTTCGAAGGCGGTAAAGCGTCTGATTTCGTACTGGCGATGGGCCAGGGTCGTATGATCCCGGGCTTTGAAGACGGTATCAAAGGCCACAAAGCTGGCGAAGAGTTCACCATCGACGTGACCTTCCCGGAAGAATACCACGCAGAAAACCTGAAAGGTAAAGCAGCGAAATTCGCTATCAACCTGAAGAAAGTTGAAGAGCGTGAACTGCCGGAACTGACTGCAGAATTCATCAAACGTTTCGGCGTTGAAGATGGTTCCGTAGAAGGTCTGCGCGCTGAAGTGCGTAAAAACATGGAGCGCGAGCTGAAGAGCGCCATCCGTAACCGCGTTAAGTCTCAGGCGATCGAAGGTCTGGTAAAAGCTAACGACATCGACGTACCGGCTGCGCTGATCGACAGCGAAATCGACGTTCTGCGTCGCCAGGCTGCACAGCGTTTCGGTGGCAACGAAAAACAAGCTCTGGAACTGCCGCGCGAACTGTTCGAAGAACAGGCTAAACGCCGCGTAGTTGTTGGCCTGCTGCTGGGCGAAGTTATCCGCACCAACGAGCTGAAAGCTGACGAAGAGCGCGTGAAAGGCCTGATCGAAGAGATGGCTTCTGCGTACGAAGATCCGAAAGAAGTTATCGAGTTCTACAGCAAAAACAAAGAACTGATGGACAACATGCGCAATGTTGCTCTGGAAGAACAGGCTGTTGAAGCTGTACTGGCGAAAGCGAAAGTGACTGAAAAAGAAACCACTTTCAACGAGCTGATGAACCAGCAGGCGTAATTTACGCAGCATAACGCGCTAAATTCGCACAAAGGCCCGTCACCGCCAGGTGGTGGGCTTTTTTTTGTCATGAATTTTGCATGGAACCGTGCGAAAAGCCTCTTTCGGTGTTAGCGTAACAACAAAAGATTGTTATGCTTGAAATATGGTGATGCCGTACCCATAACACAGGGACTAGCTGATAATCCGTCCATAAGGTTACAATCGGTACAGCAGGTTTTTTCAATTTTATCCAGGAGACGGAAATGTCATACAGCGGCGAACGAGATAACTTTGCACCCCATATGGCGCTGGTGCCGATGGTCATTGAACAGACCTCACGTGGTGAGCGCTCTTTTGATATCTATTCTCGTCTACTTAAGGAACGCGTCATTTTTCTGACTGGCCAGGTTGAAGACCACATGGCTAACCTGATTGTGGCGCAGATGCTGTTCCTGGAAGCAGAAAACCCAGAAAAAGATATCTATCTGTACATTAACTCCCCAGGCGGGGTGATCACTGCCGGGATGTCTATCTATGACACCATGCAGTTTATCAAGCCTGATGTCAGCACCATCTGTATGGGCCAGGCGGCTTCGATGGGCGCTTTCTTGCTGACTGCAGGGGCAAAAGGTAAACGTTTCTGCCTGCCGAATTCGCGCGTGATGATTCACCAGCCGTTGGGCGGCTACCAGGGCCAGGCGACCGATATCGAAATTCATGCCCGTGAAATTCTGAAAGTTAAAGGGCGTATGAATGAACTTATGGCGCTTCATACGGGTCAATCATTAGAACAGATTGAACGTGATACCGAGCGCGATCGCTTCCTTTCCGCCCCTGAAGCGGTGGAATACGGTCTGGTCGATTCGATTCTGACCCATCGTAATTGATGCCAGAGGCGCAACTGTGCCGCTATACTTATCCAGGGCGGCACAACGCTGTAAGCGGCTTGCGCCTGAGAATGGCATTTGCGTCGTCGTGTGCGGCACAAAGAACAAAGAAGAGGTTTTGACCCATGACAGATAAACGCAAAGATGGCTCAGGCAAATTGCTGTATTGCTCTTTTTGCGGCAAAAGCCAGCATGAAGTGCGCAAGCTGATTGCCGGTCCATCCGTGTATATCTGCGACGAATGTGTTGATTTATGTAACGACATCATTCGCGAAGAGATTAAAGAAGTTGCACCGCATCGTGAACGCAGTGCGCTACCGACGCCGCATGAAATTCGCAACCACCTGGACGATTACGTTATCGGTCAGGAACAGGCGAAAAAAGTGCTGGCGGTCGCGGTATACAACCACTACAAACGTCTGCGCAACGGTGATACCAGCAATGGTGTCGAGTTGGGCAAAAGTAACATTCTGCTGATCGGTCCGACCGGTTCCGGTAAAACGCTGCTGGCTGAAACGCTGGCGCGCCTGCTGGACGTCCCGTTCACCATGGCCGACGCAACCACGCTGACCGAAGCCGGTTATGTGGGCGAAGACGTTGAAAACATCATTCAGAAGCTGTTGCAGAAGTGCGATTACGACGTACAGAAAGCGCAGCGCGGGATTGTCTACATCGATGAAATCGACAAGATTTCTCGTAAGTCAGACAACCCGTCCATTACCCGAGACGTTTCCGGTGAAGGCGTACAGCAGGCACTGTTGAAACTGATCGAAGGTACGGTAGCTGCTGTTCCACCGCAAGGTGGGCGTAAACATCCGCAGCAGGAATTCTTGCAGGTTGATACCTCTAAGATCCTGTTTATCTGTGGCGGTGCGTTTGCCGGTCTGGATAAAGTGATTTCCCATCGTGTAGAAACTGGCTCCGGCATTGGTTTTGGCGCGACGGTAAAAGCGAAGTCCGACAAAGCAAGCGAAGGCGAGCTGCTGGCGCAGGTTGAACCGGAAGATCTGATCAAGTTTGGTCTGATCCCTGAGTTCATTGGTCGTCTGCCGGTTGTCGCAACGTTGAATGAACTGAGCGAAGAAGCTCTGATTCAGATCCTCAAAGAGCCGAAAAACGCCCTGACCAAGCAGTATCAGGCGCTGTTTAATCTGGAAGGCGTGGATCTGGAATTCCGTGACGAGGCGCTGGATGCTATCGCTAAGAAAGCGATGGCGCGTAAAACCGGTGCCCGTGGCCTGCGTTCCATCGTAGAAGCCGCACTGCTCGATACCATGTACGATCTGCCGTCCATGGAAGATGTCGAGAAAGTGGTTATCGACGAGTCGGTAATTGATGGTCAAAGCAAACCGTTGCTGATTTATGGCAAGCCGGAAGCGCAACAGGCATCTGGTGAATAATTAACCATTCCCATACAATTAGTTAACCAAAAAGGGGGGATTTTATCTCCCCTTTAATTTTTCCTCTATTCTCGGCGTTGAATGTGGGGGAAACATCCCCATATACTGACGTACATGTTAATAGATGGCGTGAAGCACAGTCGTGTCATCTGATTACCTGGCGGAAATTAAACTAAGAGAGAGCTCTATGAATCCTGAGCGTTCTGAACGCATTGAAATCCCCGTATTGCCGCTGCGCGATGTGGTGGTTTATCCGCACATGGTCATCCCCTTATTTGTCGGGCGGGAAAAATCTATCCGTTGTCTGGAAGCGGCGATGGACCATGATAAAAAAATTATGCTGGTCGCGCAGAAAGAAGCTTCAACGGATGAGCCGGGTGTAAACGATCTTTTCACCGTCGGGACCGTGGCCTCTATATTGCAGATGCTGAAACTGCCTGACGGCACCGTCAAAGTGCTGGTCGAGGGGTTACAGCGCGCGCGTATTTCTGCGCTCTCTGACAATGGCGAACACTTTTCTGCGAAGGCGGAGTATCTGGAGTCGCCGACCATTGATGAGCGGGAACAGGAAGTGCTGGTGCGTACTGCAATCAGCCAGTTCGAAGGCTACATCAAGCTGAACAAAAAAATCCCACCAGAAGTGCTGACGTCGCTGAATAGCATCGACGACCCGGCGCGTCTGGCGGATACCATTGCTGCACATATGCCGCTGAAACTGGCTGACAAACAGTCCGTTCTGGAGATGTCCGACGTTAACGAACGTCTGGAATATCTGATGGCAATGATGGAATCGGAAATCGATCTGCTGCAGGTTGAGAAACGCATTCGCAACCGCGTTAAAAAGCAGATGGAGAAATCCCAGCGTGAGTACTATCTGAACGAGCAAATGAAAGCTATTCAGAAAGAACTCGGTGAAATGGACGACGCGCCGGACGAAAACGAAGCCCTGAAGCGCAAAATTGACGCGGCGAAAATGCCGAAAGAGGCAAAAGAGAAAGCGGAAGCAGAGTTGCAGAAGCTGAAAATGATGTCTCCGATGTCGGCAGAAGCGACCGTAGTGCGTGGTTATATCGACTGGATGGTACAGGTGCCGTGGAATGCGCGTAGCAAGGTCAAAAAAGACCTGCGTCAGGCGCAGGAAATCCTTGATACCGACCATTATGGTCTGGAGCGCGTGAAAGATCGTATCCTTGAGTATCTTGCGGTTCAAAGCCGTGTCAACAAAATCAAAGGACCGATCCTCTGCCTGGTAGGGCCGCCGGGGGTAGGTAAAACCTCCCTGGGTCAGTCCATCGCCAAAGCCACCGGGCGTAAATATGTCCGTATGGCGCTGGGCGGCGTGCGTGATGAAGCGGAAATCCGTGGTCACCGCCGTACTTACATCGGTTCTATGCCGGGTAAACTGATCCAGAAAATGGCGAAAGTGGGCGTGAAAAACCCGCTGTTCCTGCTCGATGAGATCGACAAAATGTCTTCTGACATGCGAGGCGATCCGGCTTCCGCACTGCTTGAAGTGCTGGATCCAGAGCAGAACGTAGCGTTCAGCGACCACTACCTGGAAGTGGATTACGACCTTAGCGACGTGATGTTTGTCGCGACGTCGAACTCCATGAACATTCCGGCACCGCTGCTGGATCGTATGGAAGTGATTCGCCTCTCCGGTTATACCGAAGATGAAAAACTGAACATCGCCAAACGTCACCTGCTGCCGAAGCAGATTGAACGTAATGCACTGAAAAAAGGTGAGCTGACCGTCGACGATAGCGCCATTATCGGCATTATTCGTTACTACACCCGTGAGGCGGGCGTGCGTGGTCTGGAGCGTGAAATCTCCAAACTGTGTCGCAAAGCGGTTAAGCAGTTACTGCTCGATAAGTCATTAAAACATATCGAAATTAACGGCGATAACTTGCATGACTATCTCGGTGTTCAGCGTTTCGACTATGGACGCGCGGATAACGAAAACCGTGTCGGTCAGGTAACCGGTCTGGCGTGGACGGAAGTGGGCGGTGACTTGCTGACCATTGAAACCGCGTGCGTTCCGGGGAAAGGCAAACTGACCTATACCGGTTCGCTCGGTGAAGTGATGCAGGAGTCCATTCAGGCGGCGTTAACGGTGGTTCGTGCGCGTGCGGAAAAACTGGGGATCAACCCTGATTTTTACGAAAAACGCGACATCCACGTCCACGTACCGGAAGGTGCGACGCCGAAAGATGGTCCGAGTGCCGGTATTGCTATGTGCACCGCGCTGGTTTCTTGCCTGACCGGTAACCCGGTTCGTGCCGATGTGGCAATGACCGGTGAGATCACTCTGCGTGGTCAGGTACTGCCGATCGGTGGTTTGAAAGAAAAACTACTGGCAGCGCATCGCGGCGGGATTAAAACAGTGCTAATTCCGTTCGAAAATAAACGCGATCTGGAAGAGATTCCTGACAACGTAATTGCCGATCTGGACATTCATCCTGTGAAGCGCATTGAGGAAGTTCTGACTCTGGCGCTGCAAAATGAACCGTCTGGCATGCAGGTTGTGACTGCAAAATAGTGACCTCGCGCAAAATGCACTAATAAAAACAGGGCTGGCAGGCTAATTCGGGCTTGCCAGCCTTTTTTTGTCTCGCTAAGTTAGATGGCGGATCGGGCTTGCCCTTATTAAGGGGTGTTGTAAGGGGATGGCTGGCCTGATATAACTGCTGCGCGTTCGTACCTTGAAGGATTCAAGTGCGATATAAATTATAAAGAGGAAGAGAAGAGTGAATAAATCTCAATTGATCGACAAGATTGCTGCAGGGGCTGATATCTCTAAAGCTGCGGCTGGCCGTGCGTTAGATGCTATTATTGCTTCCGTAACTGAATCTCTGAAAGAAGGGGATGATGTAGCACTGGTAGGTTTTGGTACTTTTGCCGTTAAAGAGCGTGCTGCCCGTACTGGCCGCAACCCGCAGACCGGTAAAGAGATCACCATCGCTGCCGCTAAAGTACCGAGCTTCCGTGCAGGTAAAGCACTGAAAGACGCGGTAAACTAAGCGTTGTCCCCAGTGGGGATGTGACGAAGTTCAAGGGCGCATCTACTGATGTGCCTTTTTTATTTGTATTCGGTGACTTTCTGCGTCTTGTGGGCTGACAATTGCCCCCGTTTCTTGTCACAATAGGCCTTTGCGCGCATCGATACGTTGCGTGAGGTACACAGTCATCTACAGCGGAGTGTTGTTACACCATGATGGACAGCTTACGCACGGCTGCAAACAGTCTCGTGCTCAAGATTATTTTCGGTATCATTATCGTGTCGTTCATATTGACCGGCGTGAGTGGTTACCTGATTGGCGGAGGCAATAACTACGCCGCAAAAGTGAATGACCAGGAAATCAGCCGTGGGCAATTCGAGAACGCCTTCAACAGCGAGCGTAATCGCATGCAGCAACAGCTGGGCGATCAATACTCTGAGCTTGCAGCGAACGAAGGCTATATGAAAACCCTGCGTCAACAGGTGCTGAATCGTCTGATCGACGAGGCGCTGCTGGATCAGTACGCTCGTGAGCTGAAACTGGGTATCAGCGATGAGCAGGTTAAACAGGCGATTTTCGCGACCCCAGCCTTCCAGGTTGACGGCAAATTTGATAACAGCCGCTATAACGGTATCCTCAACCAGATGGGGATGACCGCCGATCAGTACGCCCAGGCGCTGCGTAACCAGCTCACTACCCAACAGCTGATTAACGGCGTTGCCGGTACCGATTTTATGCTGAAAGGTGAAACCGACGAGCTGGCGGCACTGGTAGCTCAACAACGCGTGGTGCGTGAAGCGACTATCGATGTTAACGCGCTGGCGGCGAAGCAGCCTGTGACCGAACAGGAAATTGCCAGCTACTACGAACAAAACAAAAACAATTTCATGACGCCGGAACAATTCCGCGTGAGTTACATCAAGCTGGATGCCGCAACGATGCAGCAACCGGTTAGCGATGCGGATATCCAGAGCTACTACGATCAGCATCAGGATCAATTCACCCAGCCGCAGCGTACCCGCTACAGCATCATCCAGACCAAAACTGAAGATGAAGCGAAAGCGGTACTTGATGAGCTGAATAAAGGCGGTGATTTTGCTGCATTAGCCAAAGAAAAATCTGCCGATATTATCTCTGCTCGTAACGGCGGCGATATGGGTTGGTTAGAAGATGCCACTATCCCGGACGAACTGAAAAATGCTGGTCTGAAAGAGAAAGGCCAACTGTCTGGTGTCATCAAATCTTCGGTCGGTTTCCTGATTGTACGTCTGGACGACATTCAGCCAGCGAAAGTGAAATCGTTAGACGAAGTACGTGACGACATTGCGGCGAAAGTGAAACACGAAAAAGCCCTCGATGCGTACTATGCGCTGCAGCAGAAAGTGAGCGATGCGGCAAGCAACGACACCGAGTCTCTGGCCGGTGCAGAGCAAGCAGCCGGCGTTAAAGCCACTCAGACGGGTTGGTTCAGCAAAGATAACCTGCCGGAAGAGTTGAACTTCAAGCCGGTTGCCGACGCTATCTTTAACGGCGGTCTGGTAGGTGAAAACGGCGCGCCGGGCATCAACTCTGACATCATCACCGTAGACGGCGACCGCGCATTCGTGCTGCGCATCAGCGAGCACAAACCGGAAGCGGTGAAACCGTTGGCAGATGTTCAGGAACAAGTTAAGGCACTGGTTCAGCACAACAAAGCTGAACAACAGGCGAAAGTGGATGCTGAGAAACTGCTGGTTGATTTGAAAGCCGGCAAAGGTGCGGAAGCTATGCAGGCTGCCGGTCTGAAATTTGGCGAGCCGAAAACCTTAAGCCGTTCCGGTCGTGACCCGATTAGCCAGGCGGCGTTTGCACTACCACTGCCAGCGAAAGACAAACCGAGCTACGGTATGGCGACCGATATGCAAGGTAATGTGGTTCTGCTGGCGCTGGACGAAGTGAAACAAGGTTCAATGCCGGAAGATCAGAAAAAAGCGATGGTGCAGGGTATCACCCAGAACAACGCACAAATCGTCTTTGAAGCGCTGATGAGTAACCTGCGTAAAGAGGCGAAAATCAAAATTGGCGATGCGCTGGAACAGCAATAATCCTGAAGCCGCCTCGCAAAAAAATGCTTTGCAGCTGTAACAAGAAAAGGTCGCTTTCGCGGCCTTTTCCATTTCTGAACATTGCCATTTGTTTCCTGTTTTCACTGCCGTTAAGGTGATTCCACTGTTAACAAACAAGGAGAAAACAGTATGAAACACGGAATTAAAGCACTGCTCATTACCCTGTCCCTGGCCTGTGCCGGAATGTCTCATAGTGCTCTGGCGGCAGCTCCTGCGGCGAAACCGACAACGGTAGAAACCAAAGCGGAAGCTCCTGCAGCACAAAGTAAAGCAGCAGTACCGGCGAAAGCCAGTGACGAAGAAGGCATCCGGGTCAGCATTAATAATGCCAGCGCGGAAGAGTTAGCCCGCGCGATGAATGGCGTTGGCCTGAAGAAAGCGCAGGCGATTGTCAGTTATCGCGAAGAGTACGGTCCGTTTAAAACGGTGGAGGATCTAAAGCAGGTGCCGGGGATGGGCAATTCGCTGGTGGAGCGTAATCTGGCGGTATTAACCCTGTAATTAATTTGCATAGTGGCAATTTTTTGCCAGACTGAAGAGGTCATACCAGTTATGACCTCCGTACTTATAACAACAACGTAAGGTTCTCGCGCTATGCAAACACAAATCAAAGTTCGTGGATATCATCTCGATGTTTACCAGCACGTTAACAACGCTCGCTACCTTGAGTTTCTCGAAGAAGCCCGCTGGGATGGGGTGGAAAATAGCGACAGTTTTCAGTGGATGACGGCCCATAACATCGCTTTCGTGGTGGTCAATATCAATATTAACTATCGTCGCCCGGCGGTATTAAGCGACCTGTTAACCATTACCAGTCAGTTGCAGCAATTAAACGGTAAAAGCGGCATCCTAAGCCAGGTCATTACACTGGAGCCGGAAGGGCAGGTGGTAGCGGATGCGCTTATTACGTTTGTTTGTATTGATCTTAAAACGCAGAAAGCATTAGCTCTGGAAGGGGAATTGCGCGAAAAGCTGGAGCAGATGGTTAAGTAAACGTTTTGTGGTGCCGGATGCTCAAGCCGCATCCGGCGACACCCGGAATAATTACCTCAACCCGGTTTTCTGCTTCATCGCTGCCATCACCGTCGGTTTATCGGCCAGATAATGATTCAAACCATTGGCGCGTAAATTACATGCTGCGCAATGACCGCAACCGTCACCTTTAATGCCGTTATAACAGGTCAGCGTTTCGTTACGCACTAAATCCAGTTTGCCGTAATAATCAGCCAGCGCCCAGGTTTCCGCTTTATCAATCCACATCAGCGGCGTTTCAAAACGAATATCTTTCGCCATACCCAGACTGACGGCATGGTTCAGTGCTTTCACAAACTCATCACGACAATCCGGGTAGCCGGAGAAATCCGTTTCGCAGACGCCGGTAATGACGGCTTCTGCTTTTACCTGATACGCATATATCGCCGTCAGTGTCAGGAACAAAATATTACGCCCTGGGACAAACGTATTCGGGATGCCATCGGCTTCAGGTTCATAATCAGGCACCGGAATGCTGTCACGCGTCAGGCTACTGACCGCCAGTTCGTTGAGCAGTGTCACATCCAGCACTTTATGTGCACGAGCGCCCAGTTTCAGGGCCAGCTCGCGTGCCACGTCGATCTCTGCGCGATGCCGCTGACCGTAATCGAACGTTACGCAATGGACTTCATCATATTGTTGTAATGCCTGCACCAGACAGGTGGTGGAATCCTGGCCTCCACTGAACACAACGACAGCACGTTTCATAGATAATCCTGCTTGAACAATAAAAGCGTTATGGTAACGCCTGCGATTAACCCGGACCAGCTATTCATTGCGACGGCGCGGGAAGCCAGGCTTCGGTAAATTCAAACCAGCCGCGCGGTGTCAGTCGCACACCGTTCACGCCGGGAGGGGCACTAATGCGATAGTGATAGTTGAACAGCGGCGTCAGCGTCGCATCTGTCATTAACTGGCTAAAAACCGCTTTCAGGGCATTAAATCGGTTTTCTTCATCAGGCATTATTTGCACGGCATCCAGTGTCGATTGTAGATGTGCGTATGCTGGAGCGTCGAAAACATGTGGCCATAGTGGATCGCAACGCAGCCATTGCTCCAGGGTATATTCCGGTGCTTCGCCAATTAATCTGTCGCCCATCATGAGGTCTGCGTGTGCCAGTAGGGTCGTGTCGTCCCAGTTTTTTGCGTTATGAAAAATAATTGTGAGTTCACAGCCTTCCGCTGCCAGTGTCGCCTGTAGACGTTCTGCCATGGTATGAAGTTCTATCGGTAGGTGATAAACCAGCGTCAAGGTTTTCGGTAGTTTGACCTCATCCGGTACTTGCCATTGCGGAATAGTCCAGCCTGGCAGTAATGCATGACTGGCGGTGATCAGGTTTTCTCCGACTTCTAACGTTTGTAATAAACCGGATTGATGAATAATGGAGATCACTTTTCGCGCCTGCCAGAGGGACAGTCGGGGACTTTTGCGCAACGTTAAATAGCAAAAACCTAAACTGATGCCACTACTGACCTGGCTGACCCGTTGCAGCTCCTCCGGTTTGCCGATGGTGATTTGCACGGGATGCCGACAACTGGTTCCCAAATCTTTTTCGAAAAGCGGCGGAGTTATCCAGTACTCAACCGCTTTAAGCAGCGGATGACGTAAATGGTAATAATCATGGCTTTCCAGGCGCACCAGCTCCGCTGTGAATTGTGTTAAGCGAAAAGGACCCGTGCCGATCAGTGGGAATTGCGGATGCGCCAGATGGCTGCAATAGCTCGCCAGCCGGTGCGCAAGCCAGTAATCAGGGCGATGTAAAAAGAAGGTCAGACACTGCGGATGGGTGACTTCAATACGCTTCACGCTAATAAATAATTGATCCAGTGCTGGCAGTTGTAACAGCATCAATAATCGCTGGTGTAAGTGTGAGGCTTTTACTGCATCGCCGTTATGCCAGTGTAGGGTTGAACGAAGATAAAAGTCCCAGCGTAACCCGTCAGCAGAGGTTTCCCAGTGATGCGCTAAATCGCCAATCGGGCGCTGGGTATTATTATCGAAGCGGGTCAGGCCGGAAAATATCTGTCCGGCGAGATGCTGCTCGGCACGGCCGGGCAAAAAGCCCGGTTGTAGCGGTTCGAGCGGGCGATAGTATGGAATACGCAACGTGGGTGTATCGTTTTGCCATTGTCCGCCCATAAACGGCTGTAACAGAGTGCGCAGCTCACCTGGGGCCAGTTGCGCCAGCTCCAGCACATCTTGCTGCTTTCCGGTTTCCAGCGCCTGTTCCATCATCGTATTGCGTAGCGATTCTGGCGTGACCAGAAAGCGTAGTTGCCCGCGCTTTCCGCGTCCTGACTGCGCCTGCCACTCCAGCCATCCCGCCTCCTGTGCCTGGCGTAACAGCGTACGAACATGGCGTTCGCTGCAAAAACAGCGTTCGGCCAGTTCGCTGACGGTGACGGTTTGCGGCTTTCCGGCGGAAGGTTGCCACAGACGTTGATACTGGTTAAGACGGTTGAGCAGTCGCATATAAACCCGGAACAATATTATTTAACTATTCACTATTACTTCCGTATATATCAGGTGATACTCAATCACCATTAACCGTGTCACAGAGTGGAGAAAGAAATGGCTCGTCTGGCAGCATTTGATATGGATGGCACTTTATTGATGCCTGACCATCATTTAGGTGAGAAAACCCTCTCTACTTTGGCGCGACTGCGTGAACGCGACATTACCCTCACTTTTTCCACGGGGCGTCATGCGCTGGAGATGCAGCATATTCTCGGGGCGCTATCGCTGGATGCATATTTGATTACCGGCAACGGAACGCGCGTGCATTCTCTGGAAGGTGAACTTTTACATCGTGATGATTTACCTGCGGATGTCGCGGAGCTGGTGCTGTATCAGCAATGGGATACCCGAGCCAGCATGCATATCTTCAATGACGACGGTTGGTTTACCGGGAAAGAGATCCCTGCGTTGTTGCAGGCATTTGTCTATAGCGGTTTTCGTTATCAGATAATCGATGTCAAAAAAATGCCACTCGGCAGCGTCACCAAGATCTGCTTCTGTGGCGATCACGACGATCTTACACGCTTGCAGATCCAGCTATACGAAGCATTAGGCGAGCGTGCACATTTGTGTTTTTCCGCCACGGATTGCCTCGAAGTGCTGCCGGTGGGCTGCAATAAAGGCGCTGCATTGACGGTGCTGACCCAACATTTAGGTTTATCGTTGCGCGATTGCATGGCCTTTGGTGATGCGATGAACGATCGCGAAATGTTAGGCAGCGTCGGTAGCGGATTTATTATGGGCAATGCGATGCCGCAATTGCGCGCGGAGCTCCCGCATTTACCGGTGATTGGACATTGCCGAAATCAGGCTGTCTCTCACTATTTGACGCACTGGCTGGACTATCCACATCTACCTTATTCCCCCGAATAACGAGATCCCTTCCAGCACCGGGCAATTGCCCGGTTTTTTTTGCGTTGAATTTGTCATTTTGTGCCGTGGTGTTTAAACCGCACAGAATAAATTGTCGCGATTTCACCTTTAAAATAGAATTAAAAGAGAAAAAAATTCTCCGTGGAAGGGCTATGTTAGATAAAATTGACCGTAAGCTGCTGGCCTTACTACAGCAGGATTGCACCCTCTCTTTGCAGGCACTGGCTGAAGCCGTTAATCTGACAACTACCCCCTGCTGGAAGCGTCTGAAACGGCTGGAGGACGACGGTATTCTTATCGGCAAAGTCGCCCTGCTGGATCCGGAAAAAATAGGCCTCGGCCTGACTGCCTTTGTGCTGATAAAAACGCAACATCACAGCAGCGAATGGTATTGCCGCTTTGTCACGGTGGTTACCGAAATGCCAGAAGTGCTGGGGTTCTGGCGCATGGCCGGTGAATACGATTATCTGATGCGCGTCCAGGTTGCCGACATGAAACGCTACGACGAGTTTTATAAGCGTCTGGTAAACAGCGTGCCGGGGCTGTCGGACGTCACTTCCAGCTTCGCGATGGAACAGATTAAATACACCACTTCTTTACCCATCGAATAAATATCCAGAATCAGGTCAGGACACAACGCGTGCGATTATTTGCTCAATTAAGCTGGTATTTCCGTCGGGAATGGCGTCGCTATCTCGGGGCTGTCGCCTTGCTTGTCATTATCGCGATGCTGCAACTGGTTCCGCCAAAAGTGGTTGGTATTGTTGTCGATGGCGTGACAGAACAACACTTTACTACCGGGCAGATCCTGATGTGGATCGCCACCATGGTGCTGATTGCCGTTGTGGTTTATCTCCTGCGTTATGTCTGGCGCATATTGCTGTTTGGCGCGTCTTATCAACTGGCTGTCGAACTGCGTGAAGATTATTACCGTCAGCTAAGCCGGCAGCATCCTGAGTTTTACCTGCGTCATCGCACGGGTGACCTCATGGCTCGTGCGACCAATGACGTCGATCGCGTCGTGTTTGCCGCCGGAGAAGGGGTGCTGACGCTGGTGGATTCACTGGTAATGGGCTGCGCTGTGTTGATTATGATGTCTACGCAAATTAGCTGGCAGTTGACCTTATTTGCCCTGTTGCCGATGCCAGTGATGGCGATCATGATTAAGCGCAACGGCGATGCTTTGCATGAACGCTTTAAGCTGGCACAGGCGGCGTTTTCCAGTCTTAATGACCGCACCCAGGAAAGCCTCACCAGTATCCGCATGATCAAAGCCTTTGGTCTGGAAGATCGCCAGTCGGCGTTATTTGCCGCGGATGCCGAAGATACCGGCAAAAAAAACATGCGGGTGGCGCGTATTGATGCTCGTTTCGACCCGACCATCTATATCGCGATTGGTATGGCGAACTTGCTGGCGATTGGCGGCGGTAGTTGGATGGTGGTGCAGGGCAGTTTAACGCTGGGCCAGCTCACCAGTTTTATGATGTATTTAGGTCTGATGATTTGGCCAATGCTGGCGCTGGCATGGATGTTTAACATAGTGGAGCGTGGTAGTGCTGCGTACAGCCGTATTCGCGCGATGCTGGCGGAAGCGCCGGTGGTGAACGATGGTAGCGAACCCGTGCCAGAAGGTCGTGGCGAACTGGATGTAAATATTCACCAGTTCACGTATCCGCAGACTGACCATCCTGCGCTGGAAAACGTCAATTTCGCCCTGAAACCCGGTCAGATGCTGGGTATCTGCGGGCCGACTGGTTCCGGCAAAAGTACCCTGTTGTCGCTCATTCAGCGTCATTTCGACGTCAGCGAGGGGGATATTCGCTTTCATGATATTCCTCTGACGAAGTTACAACTCGATAGCTGGCGTAGCCGCCTGGCGGTGGTCAGCCAGACGCCATTTCTTTTTTCCGACACCGTGGCGAACAACATCGCGCTGGGTTGCCCGAATGCCACACAGCAAGAGATTGAGCATGTCGCGCGGTTAGCCAGCGTACATGACGATATTTTGCGTCTACCGCAAGGTTACGATACAGAGGTGGGCGAGCGCGGTGTGATGCTTTCTGGCGGACAAAAACAGCGTATCTCCATTGCTCGAGCGTTATTAGTCAACGCGGAAATCCTCATCCTTGATGATGCGCTTTCAGCGGTGGACGGACGCACAGAGCACCAGATCCTGCATAACCTGCGGCAGTGGGGGCAGGGAAGAACGGTAATCATCAGTGCCCATCGCCTTTCGGCACTGACGGAAGCCAGTGACATTATTGTGATGCAGCACGGACATATCGCTCAGCGTGGCAATCATGATGAGCTGGCGCAACAAAGCGGCTGGTATCGCGATATGTATCGCTATCAACAACTGGAGGCGGCGCTCGACGACGCTCCGGAAATTCGCGAGGAGGCCGTCGATGCGTAGTTTTAGCCAACTGTGGCCGACTCTCAAGCGTCTGTTAGCGTACGGTTCGCCGTGGCGTAAACCGCTGGGGATTGCAGTCCTGATGATGTGGGTTGCGGCAGCGGCAGAAGTCAGTGGGCCGCTGCTTATCAGCTATTTTATCGACAATATGGTAGCGAAAAATAACCTGCCGTTGAAAGTGGTTGCAGGGCTGGCTGCGGCGTATGTTGGGCTACAACTGTTTGCCGCCGGGCTACATTACGCGCAGTCGCTGCTGTTTAATCGGGCGGCAGTAGGCGTAGTGCAACAGTTGCGTACCGACGTGATGGATGCTGCGTTACGCCAGCCATTAAGCGAGTTTGATACCCAACCTGTCGGGCAGGTGATTTCCCGCGTCACTAATGATACTGAAGTGATCCGCGACCTCTACGTTACCGTAGTGGCAACGGTCCTGCGTAGCGCCGCCCTGGTGGGTGCGATGCTGGTGGCGATGTTTAGTCTCGACTGGCGAATGGCGCTGGTGGCGATAATGATTTTCCCGGTGGTGCTGGTGGTAATGGTGATATACCAGCGTTACAGCACGCCAATTGTCCGTCGTGTGCGCGCCTATCTGGCGGATATTAACGACGGCTTTAACGAAATCATCAATGGCATGAGCGTCATCCAGCAGTTCCGTCAGCAGGCGCGATTTGGCGAACGTATGGGTGAGGCCAGTCGTTCACACTATATGGCGAGGATGCAAACCCTGCGCCTCGACGGTTTTCTGCTGCGTCCGCTGCTGAGTCTGTTTTCATCGCTCATTCTTTGTGGATTGTTGATGCTGTTTGGCTTCTCTGCCAGCGGCACCATTGAAGTGGGCGTACTGTATGCGTTTATCAGCTATCTTGGGCGACTTAACGAACCCTTAATCGAACTGACCACGCAACAGGCGATGCTGCAACAGGCTGTTGTTGCTGGTGAGCGCGTGTTTGAGCTGATGGACGGACCGCGCCAGCAATATGGTAATGATGATCGCCCCTTACAGAGCGGCACCATTGAAGTCGATAACGTGTCATTTGCTTATCGCGATGACAATCTGGTACTGAAGAACATTAATCTCTCGGTGCCTTCGCGCAACTTTGTGGCGCTGGTCGGGCATACCGGCAGTGGTAAAAGTACCCTCGCCAGTTTATTGATGGGCTATTACCCGCTAACGGAAGGTGAGATTCGCCTTGATGGTCGTCCATTAAGTTCGTTAAGTCACAGCGCGCTGCGTCAGGGCGTGGCGATGGTGCAGCAAGATCCGGTAGTGCTGGCGGATACCTTTCTCGCCAACGTGACGCTGGGACGTGATATCTCCGAAGAACGCGTCTGGCAGGCGCTGGAAACCGTGCAACTGGCGGAGCTGGCGCGCAGCATGAGTGATGGTATTTATACGCCGCTGGGAGAGCAGGGGAATAATCTCTCCGTCGGGCAAAAGCAACTACTGGCACTGGCACGCGTGCTGGTGGAGACGCCGCAAATCCTGATCCTTGATGAGGCAACCGCCAGCATTGACTCCGGTACTGAACAGGCGATTCAACATGCTCTGGCGGCGGTGCGTGAACATACCACGCTGGTGGTGATTGCTCACCGCTTATCGACCATTGTTGATGCCGACACCATTCTGGTGCTTCATCGTGGGCAAGCCGTGGAGCAGGGCACTCACCAGCAACTGCTGGCGGCCCAGGGTCGCTACTGGCAGATGTATCAACTGCAACTTGCGGGCGAAGAGCTGGCAGCCAGCGTGCGTGAAGAGGAATCATTGAGCGCCTGAATAGCGCAATATTTCATCGTTGGTGCAAAAATGTAACGCACTGTGCACTGTCATAGTGCGTTTTTGTTTTCAATCTTCTTAACTTCCTGCTCTCCTTCTCGTTTTTCATTTCTGGCACACCGCTTGCAATACCTTCTTCGTGTAGCAGAACCATTACCGAATTCTGACCGGAGGGGATCTATGAAGCTGGTGACCGTGATAATCAAACCATTCAAGCTGGAAGACGTTCGTGAAGCGTTATCTTCCATTGGTATTCAGGGCCTGACCGTCACCGAAGTGAAAGGTTTCGGGCGTCAGAAAGGGCATGCCGAGCTGTACCGGGGAGCGGAATACAGCGTCAACTTTCTGCCAAAAGTAAAAATTGATGTGGCGATTGCTGATGACCAACTCGATGAAGTGATCGATATCGTCAGTAAGGCGGCTTACACCGGAAAAATTGGCGACGGCAAAATCTTTGTCGCTGAATTGCAACGCGTCATTCGTATTCGTACCGGCGAAGCCGACGAAGCGGCGCTGTAATCTCTGGCACACAGCAACAGGAACGAAAAATGAAGATAGCGACGATAAAAACTGGGCTTGCTTCACTGGCGATGCTGCCGGGACTGGTAATGGCTGCACCTGCGGTGGCCGATAAAGCCGACAATGCGTTTATGATGATCTGTACTGCGCTGGTGCTGTTTATGACTATTCCGGGGATTGCCCTGTTTTACGGTGGGTTGATTCGCGGCAAAAACGTGCTGTCGATGCTGACGCAGGTGACGGTGACGTTTGCACTGGTCTGTATTCTCTGGGTGGTTTACGGTTACTCGCTGGCGTTTGGTGAGGGCAACAACTTCTTCGGCAACATTAACTGGCTGATGCTGAAAAACATCGAACTGACGGCGGTGATGGGCAGCATTTATCAGTATATTCACGTAGCGTTTCAGGGATCGTTTGCCTGCATTACCGTAGGCTTGATAGTTGGGGCGCTGGCGGAACGAATCCGCTTCTCAGCTGTGTTGATTTTCGTGGTGGTATGGCTGACGCTCTCCTACATTCCGATTGCGCATATGGTGTGGGGCGGTGGTTTGCTGGCTTCTCACGGTGCGCTGGATTTCGCGGGTGGCACGGTGGTGCACATTAACGCCGCAATCGCCGGTCTGGTGGGCGCGTATCTGATAGGCAAACGCGTGGGCTTCGGCAAAGAGGCGTTTAAACCGCACAACCTGCCGATGGTCTTCACCGGGACTGCCATTCTCTATATCGGTTGGTTTGGCTTTAACGCCGGGTCAGCGGGCACGGCGAATGAAATCGCAGCACTGGCATTTGTGAATACTGTGGTCGCAACGGCGGCGGCGATTCTTGGCTGGATCTTCGGTGAATGGGCGCTGCGTGGTAAGCCTTCACTGCTGGGAGCGTGTTCTGGCGCGATTGCCGGTCTGGTCGGCGTGACGCCAGCCTGTGGCTACATTGGTGTTGGCGGCGCGTTGATTATCGGCGTGGTAGCGGGTCTAGCGGGCTTGTGGGGCGTTACCATGCTCAAACGCTTGCTGCGGGTGGATGATCCCTGCGATGTCTTTGGTGTGCACGGCGTTTGTGGCATTGTCGGCTGTATCATGACCGGGATTTTTGCCGCCAGCTCGCTGGGCGGCGTGGGCTTCGCTGAAGGTGTGACGATGGGCCATCAGTTGCTGGTACAGCTGGAAAGCATTGCCATTACGATTGTCTGGTCCGGTGTGGTGGCGTTTATTGGCTACAAACTGGCGGATCTGACGGTTGGTCTGCGTGTGCCTGAAGAACAGGAGCGAGAAGGGCTGGACGTCAACAGCCACGGCGAGAATGCCTATAACGCGTAACAAGCACTGCAAAAAACAGCCGGACGGTTTTCACCTCCGGCTATTTTTTTAATTATGATTACGCATTACCCCTTCCTGAACGGTCGAGGCAACCAGCACGCCATTCTGGGTATAAAACTCACCGCGCACAAAGCCGCGAGCGCTGGACGCCGAGGTGCTCTCCACGCTATACAGCAGCCATTCATTCAAATTAAACGGGCGATGGAACCACATGGAATGGTCGATGGTCGCTATCTGAATTCCTGGTTCGAGAAAACCGATGCCGTGCGGCTGTAGAGCTACCGGCAGGAAGTTAAGATCAGAAGCGTAACCGAGCAGATACTGATGAACGCGCAGATCATCCGGCACGCTACCATTTGCGCGGATCCACACCTGACGATGCGGTTCTGCGACGTGCCCTTTCAGTGGGTTATGAAACTCCACCGGACGGACTTCAAGCGGACGATCGCAGATGAATTTATCTTTCAGCACTGGCGGCAGCAGGTGCGCCAGCGATTGGGCGATTTGCGTTTCCGAAGGCAGGCCATCAGGCGCTGGCGCGGACGGCATTGTTTTTTGATGTTCGAAACCCGCTTCTGGTGCCTGGAAAGAGGCAGTCATATAAAAAATCGGTTTGCCGTTTTGAATAGCAGCAACCCGGCGGGCGCTGAAGCTGTTACCGTCACGCAGCGTTTCGACATCATAAATAATCGGCTTCTTACTATCGCCAGGGCGAAGAAAGTAGCTATGAAACGAATGTACCAGCCGCTCTTCAGGGACGGTCTCTTTTGCAGCATACAAGGCCTGACCCACGACCTGGCCGCCAAACACCTGGCGTAAACCTAAATCTTCACTCTGGCCGCGAAAGAGTCCTTCCTCAATTTTTTCCAGATTTAACAATGTCAGTAAATTTTTTAGCGCCTGACTCATATAACTCTCCAGTAACAAAGCTGCCGCAGCAAGCCAAAGTGAGTTGAGTATAACGCAAATTTGCCACTGGTCCGATGGGTGCAATGGTCTGAATTACGGGCTAATTACAGGCAGAAATGCGTGATGTGTGCCACACTTGTTGACGTTACTATTTTGTTAACCACTCTTCCGGCGAGGAAAGTTAGCCCGCTGGTGCATTGATAATAAGGAGAAGTGAATGAAACTCGTGCACATGGCCAGTGGTTTAGCGGTTGCGATTGCGTTGGCGGCTTGCGCAGATAAAAGCGCGGATATTCAGACGCCAGCACCGGCTGCAAATACGTCTATTTCAGCAACACAACAACCTGCTATCCAGCAACCGAATGTCTCCGGTACCGTCTGGATCCGTCAGAAAGTCGCACTGCCGCCTGATGCTGTGCTGACCGTGACACTTTCTGACGCGTCGTTAGCCGATGCACCGTCAAAAGTACTGGCGCAGAAAGCGGTGCGTACCGAAGGCAAACAGTCACCATTCAGCTTTGTTCTGCCATTTAACCCGGCAGATGTTCAGCCGAATGCGCGTATTCTGTTGAGTGCGGCGATTACCGTGAATGACAAACTGGTATTTATTACCGATACCGTTCAGCCGGTGATCAACCAGGGCGGAACGAAAGCCGACCTGACATTGGTGCCGGTACAGCAAACCGCCGTGCCGGTTCAGGCCAGCGGTGGCGCAACGACTACCGTACCTTCAACTTCACCAACCCAGGTGAATCCGTCTTCGGCAGTTCCAGCTCCTACGCAATATTAAGCGCAGTTAACCCTCTCCGCCCGGAGAGGGTTAGTAGTTCCAGCGATAACGCTGCAAGTCGATTTGCCCGCTTCCCGATACCATCACACCTTCTGCCAGTAATGCCTGTCGTTGACGCTGTAAATCCGGTCCGGTTAGCGAAATTGTGCCGTGGCGATTAACCACCCGGTGCCAGGGCAAGGTGCTGCCTTCAGGGAGACGCTTTAACACACCGCCCACCTGGCGCGCGGCGCGGGGCGATCCTGCCAGTTTCGCCACATCACCGTAAGTGGTGACATAGCCTTCGGGAATAGCGGCGACGATTTGCCAGACGCGTTGGGGAAATGAATCTTCTTTTTCCATCTTTTTTTCCTGAGGTAATTTTTCAGCATAATCTGGAAAAACGCCCGAGTGAAGTCGCATTGCGCAAGAAACCAGCATCCGGCACGCAATGGGTTGCAATTAGCCGGGGCAGCAGTGATAATGCGCCTGCGCGTTGGTTCTCAACGCTCTCAATGGGGGCTCTGTTGGTTCTCCCGCAACGCTACTCTGTTTACCAGGTCAGGTCCGGAAGGAAGCAGCCAAGGCAGATGACGCGTGTGCCGGGATGTAGCTGGCAGGGCCCCCACCCATTTCTGCCTCCCAGCGTTTCGTCAAAAAATCCCAATATGGCTAAACTTTAACCACGACTGACGTCGCAAGAATTTTCTGGCTGCGCAGTACGCTTCGGAGGTATGTCTGATGAAGTATGTTGATGGTTTTGTGGTTGCCGTTCCTGCCGATAAAAAGGATGCCTATCGGGAAATGGCCGCTAAGGCCGCGCCATTGTTTAAAGAGTTTGGCGCGCTTCGTATTGTCGAATGCTGGGCCAGCGATGTACCGGATGGCAAAGTGACCGATTTTCGTATGGCGGTGAAAGCGGAAGAGAATGAAGAGGTTGTCTTTAGCTGGATTGAATACCCTTCAAAAGAGGTCCGCGACGCTGCTAATCAAAAGATGATGTCGGACCCACGGATGAAAGAGTTCGGCGAGTCCATGCCGTTTGATGGTAAGCGAATGATCTATGGCGGATTCGAGTCAATCATCGACGAATAGGTAGCGTGACGGGCTGTGCGGCGTGCCGTCAGCCCTACAATTCACAAATGTTGCTCGGCCCAGCGTAAGAAATCTTCTTTCGGTAATGCCTTGCTGTAGAGCCAGCCCTGACCGTAGTGCACGCCATGCTGGCGTAACCACTCTTCTTGTTTACTGGTTTCGATTCCCTCCGCTACCATTTTCAGTTTCAGTGTTTTTGCCATTTCGATGATATGCGGCGTGACATTTTTATATTCCAGCGCATCAACGAAAGATTTATCTATCTTCAGAATGTCGACATCCAGATCCTGTAAATAACTTAAACTTGAATACCCCGTACCAAAATCATCAAGATAAATTTCATGGCCCGCCTCCCGGTAGCGAGAAATTATCGGGGCGCTGGTTTTCGGATCGGCAAACTCGCGTTCAGTGAGTTCAAGCGCGATCTGTCTGGGATTAACCTGATAGTGATTGATCATTTCACGCAGCAATTGCGGGATTTTTTCCGAGGTGAGCACGGTGGATTCAAGATTGATCGAAATATGCTGCTGCGGATGCTGACGCAGCCAGTCGCCCATATCTTCAAAGACGCTTCTTATAATCAGTAGCGTCAATGGCTCAGAAAGGCCCGTTTGCTGTGCCAGCGGAATAAAACTATCTGGTGATAACCAACTACCGTCTGTCTGCGGCCAGCGCGCCAGTGCCTCAGCACCGACAATTTTGCCATTGGCTAAGGAGACAATCGGCTGATAGTGCACGCAAATATCACGATTTTCGATAGCATCCTGCAGCCGATGATGCGGTGACTGGATACGGCGCAAAATACGCAGCACAAACATCGCTGCCAGCAGGCCAATCACCAACCCGAGCGGTAACCAAATAAAGACTTGCCGATGCCAGCCTTTCTGCAACATTTTCGTTGAAGCCCAGGTGATGATCGAAATATTCATTTCCGGGAAGGGCAGGATATCGTAAATGATTCCATTATTTTCGATATGCTCACCGGGTGTTTTTTGTAGTCTGGTAATAATTCCCTGAGCAATTTCATCGCTGCTGGTTATGACAACGTTATGGGCATTGCCAATAATGGCGGCATCAATTTGCCATGAACTATAGGGAATGACATCAATAAAGGAAGCAGGGTCGATCATGACGACATAATGTGCCGTTCCCATGGCGACCATGTAACGGATAATGCCTAAATCGTTATGCGATGTTAACCAGACACGATAACCATCTTTCGAAATTTTACCTGGCTCGGGGAAGGTATCGGGCGGGCTTTCATGCTCCAGAGACGAACACTGGGGAACGTTGTTATCGATATAAACCACTTCCTGAATATAGCGATAACTGTAAGATACCCGACGCATTTCCATGAGATGGGCTTCGCTACAGGCAGCGCCTTGCCATCTTTCCAGCTCTTGCAGCGCATCTTTCCCTTGTGTCGCCACCTTATTGGCCCGAATAGCGACGCGGGAGGAATACGTATTCAGCTCTTCAATAAATGATGTTTCTACCTGCTGATGGGCCAGCCAGATGCTTAAGCCGACAGGCAGCAATACTGAAAGAATCAGTACTCCCGAAATAAGGCCGACCAGATGTCGTGTTCTCACCAGCATATCCTTATTAACACAGTGTAGGGAAAGTATATCTGATTGTGGAAAAAGGCTGGCAGGAGATAAGGAGGTAGAGCCGGGATTTCATGAAGTGATGGGTGGAAACGATCGTTGTCATTTGACCAGGCGCAGAGCTTTACGCCTGGTATGTAACCCTAATTTAAGATGTTGATTCGGCGCGAGCGAGGGTAAAAATATCGTAAAAAGACAGTTCACCTTTACGGACGATCATTTTTTGCAGTTGTTCCTTATGAACATCCGCGACACGCGGAGAGTTCAAGATGGCTTCAACCAGCGCGGCAGGTACAAAGCGCGTGTTGTACCATTCGCCGTTATAGCAAACGCGGAAATCCAGCACGTCGATATCTTCATAGCGGTAGCGTGGGTAGACATCGAAAAAGAAGAAACCATTAAGCAGGATAAATAATACCACCAGTAGCCAGACAGAGCCTGAAAGCGTTTCGGACTGCAACATCACCGCCAGGGTGGCAAAAAAAGCAACATACATACCGATAAACAGCCCCGGATGTTTACGGATAAAACTGATACTAAAGCGGGGTTTGTTGTCGCGTTTTTCGCGGGTATTCAGAGACTCAATCGTTTCGGTCAGCAGGCGTTGTATTTCGGTCATCGTTTGCCTTCGTGGTATCTGCAACTTTCCAGGGAACACCCTATTTTAACGTGGGAATAGTAGAGGGAAAGTAACAGATTTACCACAATTTTGCATAGCAGTTGCGAAAAACCGATTACAATTTTTTAATTATTCTGGCTGGATTACCGCCCACGACAACGTTGTCCGGGACATCTTTTGTGACAACTGCACCTGAGGCTACCACGACGTTATCACCAATGGTCACACCAGGGTTAATGACCGCGCGTCCGCCAATCCAGACGTTATTACCGATGGTGACGGGTTTCCCCAGTTCAGCACCGCTATTACGTGCTACAGGGTCGATGGGATGTGTTGCCGTGTAGATATGAACGCCTGGTGCCAACATACAGTTATCACCGATGCGAATAGGGCAGACATCAAGCATCACGCAATCGAAGTTGGCGAAAAAATTATTGCCGAGAAAAATGTTATAGCCATAATCACAGCGAAACGTTGGCTCAATATAAGCCTCTGTCACCTGACCGAATAAATCAGCGAGAATTTGCTGGCGTAATGTGTGCTCTTCCGCCAGGGAATGATTGTATCGGTGAATAAGCTGACGAGCGCGCAGGCGATCGCGAGATAACGTCTCATCTGCCGAGCGATACAACTCACCAGCAATCATCTTTTCTTTTTCTGTGCTCATTACTGACCTCCGGTTGCTGAAAATGCGGCAACACAGTAAGACGAAAAGTCAGTGAAGAGAACGTTCCCATTACATCTGTGTGATAAAGATCACATAGGGTATGTCTTCATGGCGAAAAAGTATAAAATTCTTAATAAACAGCCGGTTATAGCTCCGAAAGCGAATTATTTATTAGCGAATAAATTTCCATACTGAGGAAGGGATCTTGTCGTACAGTTTATTCATGGTCAATTCGGCGAGGCGGTGATCTGCGGCTGAGTAAAATACCGCCAGTTCATTATCTGATAATTCGTATTTATTTTTCTCGATAACACGCTCCAGCGTGTCAATTGTCTGGCAACGACGTAAACGCATTAAATAATCGGTTTTCGTTAAAGGTTTTTCGGACATACTTCTACCCATGGTTGTAATAATTCTAACAAGATAAACTCGCAGGATTCTCTTTCGTCGCATTGACAAAACAACGGAATAGTCGATTACCTGACTTCCGCCATTTCTGAAGATCCTGCATATTAATACCATAACTGCTGAACAACATAAAGGTGTCATCCAGATATTCGTCGATCTGCTCAATGAGCTTATTGTCTTCATTATACTTAATTTTGTAATTAAGTGCGAAGGTCGCAATATGCTCAATCAGTTCATTCAACTGGAGGTTGATCGCCGAGGTTGGGTCGTTAACCCAGCCATGATTGCTTTCTTCAAGGTTTGCAAGACAGTCATGATACAGGGTTTCACAGAGAAACTTAAGCTGTGCGATATCATGTCTTTTGGGTGAGTATTCATCCATAACGCGTCCCCTTCTTAGTGGTTGAACTAACGGACACCTTTCGGGATGGAAAAAACTTACTGACCTGGACTTGCCCTCTCGTTTGTTAGCTTAACTATAAGCCACTCTTTGCAGGTTTTCATCGCATTATTACGAAAAATTACAATTAGGAAGGAAGCGGGACAGGACTTACTTTTTCATACTAGCACTAACCCGCAGCAGGTAAAAGCAGTTTGCTCGAACTGTTCATAACATTTCAGGATTATCGCCAGATGAAATTGGTAACACTAATACCAGGATTGCTCTGAATATGACGTAATAACCGAGGAATGAATAAAGAATTACCGCAAATAATTAAGAATAGCCTCTAAATGATTATGGATTATTAAATCTATTAGCGCTACTTAATATAAATTAACTAACAATCAGTATTTTTTATGAATTTTAAACGTGTTTAATACTGGTTTTCGTATGAGATCCTGAGTTGGTGGTTCAATGACTTCTTAATGTTCGTCGGTTATGCATAAAAAAGGCCGCTTGCGCGGCCTTTGTGATTACACGTTGTATCAATGATGATCGACAGTATGGCTGTGCTCGATATCTTCATTCTTGCGGCTAAAGCGGCGGCGAACCACCACAAAGAATACCGGAACGAAGAAGATTGCCAGTACCGTTGCGGTCACCATCCCGCCCATTACACCGGTACCTACTGCGTTCTGCGCGCCGGAACCAGCACCAGTACTGATAACCAGCGGCATAACGCCGAGGATAAACGCCAGCGAGGTCATCAGGATCGGACGTAAACGCATCCGCACCGCATCAAGCGTCGCTTCAATCAGACCTTTACCTTCTTTATCCATCAAGTCTTTGGCGAATTCGACGATAAGTATCGCGTTCTTCGCCGACAACCCAATGGTTGTGAGCAGGCCTACCTGGAAGTAAACGTCATTGGTCAGGCCACGGAAGGTGGCAGCCAGCAACGCACCGATAACCCCCAGCGGAACGACCAGCATAACGGAGAACGGAATCGACCAGCTTTCATACAGCGCCGCCAAACACAGGAACACGACAATCAACGAAATCGCGTACAGTGAAGGTGCCTGGTTGCCGGAGAGACGTTCCTGATAGGACATCCCCGTCCAGTCATAGCCAACACCGGTAGGCAGTTTGCTCGCCAGTTGTTCCATCAGCTCCATTGCTTCACCGGTACTTTTACCCGGTGCCGCCTGGCCTAAGATTTCCATGGATGGCAGGCCGTTGTAACGTTCCAGACGCGGCGAACCGTACTCCCAACGAGAAGAGGAGAACGCCGAGAACGGCACCATCTGACCATCAGCAGCACGAACATACCAGTCGCCGATATCATCCGGCAGCATACGGTATTTCGCTTCTGACATGACGTAAACTTTCTTCACACGACCGCGGTCGATAAAGTCGTTCACATAGCTACCGCCCCATGCAGCGCCCAGAGTGGTGTTAATGTCGTTGATAGAAACACCCAGCGCCTGCGCTTTTTCCTGGTCGATATCAATCTTAAACTGCGGGGTATCTTCCAGACCGTTTGGACGTACGCTGGTCAACATATCAGGGTGCTTCGCTGCTTCTGCAAGCAGCTGGTTACGCGCCTGAGTCAGTTTTTCGTGACCAAGGCCAGCCTGGTCAATCAGCTCAAAGTCAAAGCCGGTTGCAGTACCCAGTTCCACGATTGCGGGCAGGTTAAAGGCGAAAACCATCGCATCTTTGATTTGCGAGAAAGCGCGTGTTGCACGCATGGTAATCGCTTCAACTTTGTTTTCTTCACCCGGACGATCGGCCCAGTCCTTCAAGGAAACGAACGCAATACCGGTATTCTGACCACGTCCCGCAAAGCCGAAGCCGTTAACAGCGAACACCGACTCAACGTTGTTCTTTTCTTTGGTCAGATAGTAATTCGTTACCTCATTGAGCACTTTCTGCGTACGTTCCTGCGTTGCACCTGCTGGCAGCTGAACCATGGTCATAAATACGCCCTGGTCTTCATCTGGCAAGAAGGAGCTTGGCAGACGCACGAACAGATAGGCCATGCCGACCACGATGATCAGATACAGCACCAGGTAACGCCCTGTACTGCGCAGAATACCGCCTACGCTGTCGGTGTAGTGGTGCGTGCTCTTCTCGAACATGCGGTTAAACCAGCCGAAGAAGCCTTTTTTACCTTCTCCGTGATCGCCTTTGGCAATCGGTTTCAGCATGGTGGCACAAAGAGCCGGAGTCAGAATCAACGCCACCAGTACCGACAGCGCCATTGCTGAAACAATGGTAATAGAGAACTGACGATAGATAGCACCAGTAGAACCGCCAAAGAAGGCCATCGGTACGAATACCGCCGACAGTACCATCGCGATACCGACCAGAGCGCCCTGAATCTGCCCCATCGACTTACGGGTGGCTTCTTTTGGCGGCAAACCTTCTTCCGCCATCACACGCTCAACGTTTTCTACCACAACGATGGCGTCATCCACCAACAGGCCAATGGCGAGCACCATCCCGAACATTGTTAGCGTGTTTATCGAGAAGCCAAAGGCGGCAAGGACGGCAAAGGTCCCCAGCAATACCACCGGTACGGCAATGGTCGGAATCAACGTCGCGCGGAAGTTCTGCAAGAACAGATACATAACCAGGAACACGAGGATGATCGCTTCGACCAGCGTTTTAACCACTTCGTGAATAGAGATTTTCACGAACGGCGTGGTGTCGTACGGGTAAACAATTTTCAGACCTGACGGGAAGAACGGTTCCATCTTCGCCAGTTCAGCACGGATTGCCGCAGCGGTATCCAGCGCGTTTGCACCGGTCGCCAGCTTGATCCCCAGACCGGAAGCCGGTTGGCCGTTAAACTCTGCGATGATGTCGTAGTTCTCACCACCCAGCTCAATTTTCGCCACATCACGCAGCAGCACGCGGGAACCATCCTGATTCACTTTCAGCAGGATTTTGCCAAACTCTTCAGTAGAGGTCAGACGCGTCTGAGCAATAATAGAGGCGTTAAGCTGTTGGCCTTTCACCGGCGGCGTACCACCGAGCTGACCCGCCGCAACCTGGGCGTTCTGCGCTTTGATGGCGGTAATGACATCAACCGGTGTTAGTTGGAATTTGTTCAGTTCATTCGGGTTCATCCAGATACGCATCGCGTACTGTGAACCGAACAACTGAACGTCACCCACGCCCGACGTACGGCTGATGGCATCTTTCATATTCGCCGCCACGTAGTCGGAGATATCCTCCTGCGTCATGGTGCCATCGGTGTTGATAACGCCGACAACCATCAGGAAGCTGCTGGATGATTTCTCAACGCTCACCCCTTGCTGCTGAACTTCTTGCGGCAGCAACGGCATCGCCAGCTGCAGTTTGTTCTGCACCTGAACCTGCGCGATATCCGCATCAGTACCAGACTCAAAGGTCAGGGTGATCTGCACGGTACCCGTGGAGTCACTGTTAGAGGACATGTACATCAGGTTATCGATACCGTTCATATTCTGTTCGATAACCTGTGTCACCGTGTCCTGCACTGTTTTCGCATCAGCGCCGGGGTAGGAGGCGGAGATCGTTACTGCCGGCGGTGCAATCGTAGGATATTGCGCCACCGGCAGTTTGAGGATCGCCAGCCCCCCTGCCAACATGATGATAATGGCGATCACCCACGCAAAAATCGGGCGATCGATAAAGAAATTAGGCATGTCTTAACGGCTCCTGTTTAAGTTAAGACTTGGACTGTTCAGGCTGAGCACCGCTTGCGGCTTGCTGGTTATTATCAGCGGTAACTTCTTGTGCTTTTACCTGGACACCAGGACGCACTTTCTGCAGCCCACTTATTACTACGCGATCGCCTGCTTTCAGACCTTCTGTCACCAGCCACTTATCGCCGATAGCCTGGCTTGCAACGATCGGACGGGTTTCCACTTTGTCATCCGCGCCAACCACCAGTACGGTGGCATCGCCACGCGGCGTACGGGTTACGCCCTGTTGCGGGACTAAAATAGCGTTTGGATTAAGCCCTTCTTCCAGACGTGCACGTACGAACATACCCGGCAGCAGAGTGTGATCCGGGTTCGGGAAGATAGCGCGTAGGGTGATAGACCCAGTGGTCTGATCAACGGTAACGTCAGAGAATTCCAGCGTACCGTCCTGCGGAAACTTAATGCCGTCACTGGTGATCAGCGACACTTTGGCTTTGCCGTTCTCTTGTTTCAGCGTGCCATTTGCCAGTTCCTGTTTCAGGCGCAGGAAGTCGTTGCTGGACTGGGTCACATCAACGTAGATCGGATCAAGTTGCTGCACGGTTGCCAGCGCAGTCGCCTGACCGTTCTGTACCAATGCGCCTTCCGTCACGTTCGACTTACCAATGCGACCGCTAATCGGAGAGGTAACTTTGGTGTAAGCCAGATTGATCCGCGCAGTTTCAACGGCAGCTTTCGCCGCAGTTACCGCAGCATTCGCCTGTTGCGCATCAGCCAGAGCCTGATCGTACTCTTGCTTACTGATGTACTGAGTACCGAGCAATTTCTGATAACGATTCACCGTCAATTGCGCGATATTGGCTGCAGCCTGGGCTTTCGCCAGATCGCCTTTCGCGCTGTCGTATGCCGCCTGATAGGTCGCAGGATCAATCTGATAGAGAGAGACACCTGCTTCGATGTCGCTACCTTCTTTGAAATTACGCTTCAGGATAATCCCGCTAACTTGAGGACGAACTTCTGCGATCCGGTAGGCACTGGTGCGACCCGGAAGCTCGGTTGTGATCTGCAGAGGTTCAGTTTTGACTGTTACTACGCCAACGGCGGGCATCTGCTGGCCACCTTGTTGGGCCTGTTTGTCGTCACATCCTGTTAGGGCTAAGCTGCCTGAGAGCATCAGAACGACCGCCAGAGGCGTAAACCCTCTGTTTTTGTTCATATGTAAACCTCGAGTGTCCGATTTCAAATTGGTCAATGGTCAAAAGTTAATAAACCCATTGCTGCGTTTATATTATCGTCGTGCTATGGTACATACATTCACAAATGTATGTAAATCTAACGCCTGTAAATTCACGAACATATGGCACGAAAAACCAAACAAGAAGCGCAAGAAACGCGCCAACACATCCTCGATGTGGCTCTACGTCTTTTCTCACAGCAGGGGGTATCATCCACCTCGCTGGGCGAGATTGCAAAAGCAGCTGGCGTTACGCGCGGTGCAATCTACTGGCATTTTAAAGACAAGTCGGATTTGTTCAGTGAGATCTGGGAACTGTCAGAATCCAATATTGGTGAACTAGAGCTTGAGTATCAGGCAAAATTCCCTGGCGATCCACTCTCAGTATTAAGAGAGATATTAATTCATGTTCTTGAATCCACGGTGACAGAAGAACGGCGTCGATTATTGATGGAGATTATATTCCACAAATGCGAATTTGTCGGAGAAATGGCTGTTGTGCAACAGGCACAACGTAATCTCTGTCTGGAAAGTTATGACCGTATAGAACAAACGTTAAAACATTGTATTGAAGCGAAAATGTTGCCTGCGGATTTAATGACGCGTCGCGCAGCAATTATTATGCGCGGCTATATTTCCGGCCTGATGGAAAACTGGCTCTTTGCCCCGCAATCTTTTGATCTTAAAAAAGAAGCCCGCGATTACGTTGCCATCTTACTGGAGATGTATCTCCTGTGCCCCACGCTTCGTAATCCTGCCACTAACGAATAACCCTGAATCTGACTCCAGGATTTTTCCTGGACATTTTCGTCGTTGCTATTCTGGTTCACTGCGTCGTGATATTCTTGCGGTTTGACTTTTTCAGGTCGTTCTTCAGGTTCAGAAACCTTCATTCATCATGACTATGTTCCAGTATTACAAACGATCACGGCATTTTGTTTTTTCAGCATTTATTGCTTTTGTTTTTGTCTTGTTATGCCAGAACACGGCGTTTGCGCGGGCGTCATCGAATGGTGATCTGCCGACAAAAGCGGACCTGCAGGCGCAACTTGACTCACTAAATAAACAAAAAGATCTTTCTGCTCAGGACAAACTGGTGCAGCAGGATCTGACAGATACATTAGCCACCCTCGATAAAATCGATCGCGTAAAAGAAGAGACAGTTCAGCTACGGCAAAAAGTCGCTGAAGCGCCGGAAAAAATGCGCCAGGCGACCGCGGCGTTAACAGCACTTAGCGATGTCGATAACGACGAAGAAACGCGCAAAATTCTGAGCACGCTTTCGTTGCGCCAGCTGGAAACTCGCGTTGCCCAGGCGCTGGACGATTTGCAAAACGCACAAAACGATCTGGCGTCTTATAACAGCCAGCTGGTTTCGTTACAGACGCAGCCCGAACGCGTGCAAAATGCGATGTATAACGCTTCGCAGCAGCTGCAACAAATTCGCAGTCGTCTGGATGGGACTGATGTCGGCGAGACTGCCTTACGTCCCAGCCAGAAAGTGTTAATGCAGGCTCAGCAGGCTTTGCTGAATGCCGAGATTGACCAGCAGCGTAAAAGCCTGGAAGGGAACACAGTCTTACAGGATACCTTGCAAAAGCAACGGGATTACGTGACGGCGAACAGCGCCCGTCTGGAGCATCAGTTGCAGCTGTTGCAAGAAGCAGTAAACAGCAAGCGCCTGACTTTAACCGAAAAAACGGCGCAGGAAGCCGTCTCCCCGGATGAAGCCGCGCGTATTCAGGCTAATCCGCTGGTGAAGCAGGAACTGGAAATTAACCAGCAGTTAAGTCAGCGTCTGATTACCGCGACTGAAAACGGTAATCAGTTGATGCAGCAAAACATTAAAGTCAAAAACTGGCTGGAGCGGGCGCTGCAATCGGAACGCAATATTAAAGAGCAGATTGCCGTCCTGAAGGGCAGCCTGCTGTTGTCTCGTATCCTTTACCAGCAACAACAAACGCTGCCCTCGGCGGATGAACTGGAAAACATGACCAACCGCATCGCGGATTTGCGTCTCGAACAGTTTGAAGTCAACCAGCAGCGTGATGCACTCTTCCAGAGCGATGCGTTCGTCAACAAACTGGAAGAAGGTCACGCCAACGAAGTCAACAGCGAAGTTCACGATGCGTTATTGCAAGTGGTTGATATGCGTCGCGAATTGCTGGATCAGCTTAACAAACAGTTGGGTAACCAGCTGATGATGGCCATTAACCTGCAAATCAACCAGCAGCAGTTGATGAGTGTGTCGAAAAACCTGAAATCCATCCTGACTCAGCAAATCTTTTGGGTGAACAGTAACCGTCCAATGGACTGGGACTGGATCAAAGCGTTCCCACAAAGCCTGAAAGATGAATTTAAGTCGATGAAAATCACGGTGAACTGGGAAAAAGCCTGGCCTGCCGTTTTTATCGCTTTCCTCGCCGGTTTGCCGCTGCTGTTGATTGCCGGGCTGATCCACTGGCGTCTGGGCTGGCTGAAAGCGTATCAACAAAAACTGGCTTCCGCTGTGGGTTCCCTGCGTAACGACAGCCAGCTCAACACACCAAAAGCGATCCTTATCGACCTGATCCGTGCGCTGCCGGTGTGCCTGATTATTCTCGCGGTTGGCCTGATTCTGTTGACCATGCAGCTCAACATCAGCGAACTGCTATGGTCGTTCAGTAAAAAACTGGCGATTTTCTGGCTGGTGTTTGGCCTGTGCTGGAAGGTACTGGAGAAAAACGGCGTTGCCGTGCGTCACTTTGGTATGCCGGAACAGCAGACCAGCCACTGGCGTCGGCAAATTGTCCGCATCAGTCTCGCATTGCTGCCTATCCATTTCTGGTCTGTGGTGGCAGAACTTTCCCCGCTGCATCTGATGGATGATGTGCTGGGGCAGGCGATGATTTTCTTCAACCTGCTGCTGATTGCCTTCCTGGTATGGCCGATGTGCCGCGAAAGCTGGCGTGATAAAGAGTCGCACACCATGCGACTGGTCACCATTACCGTACTGTCGATTATCCCGATTGCGTTGATGGTGCTGACCGCCACGGGTTATTTCTACACCACGCTGCGCCTCTCCGGGCGTTGGATTGAAACCGTTTATTTGGTGATCATCTGGAACCTGCTGTACCAGACGGTATTGCGCGGCTTAAGCGTAGCGGCGCGGCGTATCGCCTGGCGTCGTGCGCTGGCGCGTCGGCAGAATCTGGTGAAAGAGGGCGCAGAAGGTGCCGAACCGCCGGAAGAACCCACCATTGCACTGGAGCAGGTTAACCAGCAGACGCTGCGTATTACCATGTTGCTGATGTTTGCGCTGTTCGGTGTCATGTTCTGGGCAATTTGGTCCGATTTGATCACCGTGTTCAGCTATCTGGACAGCATCACGCTCTGGCATTACAACGGTACTGAAGCTGGTGCTGCGGTGGTGAAAAACGTCACCATGGGCAGTCTGTTGTTTGCGATTATCGCCTCAATGGTGGCCTGGGCGTTGATTCGCAACCTGCCTGGTTTGCTGGAAGTGCTGGTGCTCTCGCGACTGAATATGCGCCAGGGCGCGTCGTATGCCATTACTACCATCCTTAACTACATCATTATTGCCGTTGGTGCGATGACGGTGTTCGGATCGCTGGGCGTCTCGTGGGATAAACTCCAGTGGCTGGCCGCAGCATTATCCGTAGGTCTTGGTTTTGGTTTACAAGAAATTTTTGGTAACTTCGTCTCCGGTTTGATCATTCTGTTCGAACGTCCGGTGCGTATTGGCGATACGGTAACCATTGGTAGCTTCTCGGGGACAGTAAGTAAGATCCGTATTCGTGCGACAACGATTACCGATTTCGATCGCAAAGAAGTGATCATCCCGAATAAAGCGTTTGTTACCGAGCGTCTGATCAACTGGTCGTTGACTGACACTACTACGCGTCTGGTGATCTGTCTCGGCGTGGCCTATGGCTCCGATCTGGAAAAAGTGCGTAAAGTGTTACTGAAGGCGGCGACTGAGCACCCAAGGGTGATGCACGAACCAATGCCGGAAGTCTTCTTTACGGCGTTTGGTGCCAGCACGTTGGATCATGAGCTGCGTCTGTATGTGCGTGAACTGCGTGACCGTAGCCGTACTGTCGATGAGCTGAACCGTACTATCGATCAGCTGTGCCGTGAAAACGACATCAACATTGCCTTTAACCAGCTTGAAGTGCATCTGCACAACGAGAAGGGCGATGAGGTGACGGAAGTAAAACGCGACTACAAAGGCGACGATCCGACACCAGCGGTTGGGTAATAACCAAAGGGGGCGACATTTAGTTGCCCCGAGATTACTGACAAAGTGCGCGTTGTTCATGCCGGATGCGGCGTGACCGCCTTATCCGGCCTACGGAACCGCAAGAATTCAATATATTGCAGGAGCGGTGTAGGCCTGATAAGCGTAGCGCATCAGGCAGTTTTGCGTTTGCCCACAATCTTAGGGGACATTTATCGGCCCCATTTATTTCTCACTTTTCCGCCTCATCATCGCGCGTTAATTTCTTTTCATAATCGCGTTTTACAATATCCAGCGCGCGCAGCACGGTGCGGGTTGGGATCTGATTTTCTTCCAGCAGCACAATCAAATCGACAGCCAGTTTGACATCGTCAGGGGCATTTTCCAGTGACATACTCTCTCCATTGCTAGCGGGTTAAGCGCGCTAGCCTGTTTTCGATTTTTTCCAGCGCATGGCGGCAGCGTGCCAGGCGCGCTTCATAGGCTTCCACTTCACGATGCAGCGTTTGCTGTTCCACGAGATCGGTCACCCGCGCCAGGCGGGCTCTGCGTTCGGCAACCATCTCACGTAGCCGCCGCTCAAAATCCTGATGCTGAATACGTTTACGCTGCCAGCGGGCAATTTTCGGTGGTGCGCTATCCCACTCGCGCAATGACCAGGCGGAGGCTTCACGCGCGATGGCTTCCAGTTGTGCCGCCAGATGTTCTGCCAGCCAGGCCACTTGCGGCAGCTGTTGCTGCTCAACCGCATGACGAAGCGCAGCCATGTTATCGCCCGCCTCATCGAGACAAGCCTGCAGTGTTGTCGCACGAGTCTGAAAAAGGTGCCTGTCAAAACGGGCACTTAGCGTGGCAAATTGCGCTACCGGGGCACAACGCTGACGCAGCGTAGCGAGCTGTCCTTCCAGTTTTTCCAGCAGCAGGGCGGTTTTCACGATAAGACCTCAATGAAAATGATAATTGTTATGCTAAAGTAGCAACTCTGTAAGCTGACAACACTCAATATGCAACGAATCATTTTAATCATCATTGGCTGGCTGGCGGTAGTGCTGGGTACGCTGGGCGTGGTATTACCGGTATTACCGACGACGCCGTTTATCCTGCTGGCGGCCTGGTGCTTTGCCCGTTCTTCCCCGCGCTTTCACGCCTGGTTGCTGTACCGCTCATGGTTTGGCAGCTATCTACGTTTCTGGCAGAAACATCATGCGATGCCGCGCGGCGTCAAACCGCGGGCGATTTTGCTTATTTTGCTCACGTTTGCCATTTCTCTGTGGTTCGTCCAGATGCCATGGGTGCGCATCATGTTGCTGGTAATTCTCGCCTGTTTGCTTTTTTATATGTGGCGAATTCCGGTGATTGATGAAAAGCAAGAAAAGCACTGAAGCACAACAATCGCAGTTGCAATTATTGCGTACAGCCAGTACATTCTGGCGTTTTCGAGCACAGGCGCAGGCGGTCAAAGGTTAAACAACTGTTACTTTTGATACGTTTAAAACGCGCCGTGAGTACCACCGTAACAAGCAGGCATACACTTATGACCGCGACTGCACAGCAGCTTGAGTATCTCAAAAATAGCATCAAAAGCATTCAGGACTACCCAAAACCCGGCATTCTTTTCCGTGATGTCACCAGCTTACTGGAAGACCCGAAAGCTTACGCTCTCAGCATCGACTTGCTGGTTGAGCGTTACAAAAATGCGGGCATTACCAAAGTTGTCGGCACCGAAGCGCGTGGCTTCTTGTTTGGCGCTCCGGTAGCTCTGGGTCTGGGCGTTGGCTTTGTACCGGTCCGTAAACCGGGCAAACTGCCGCGTGAGACCATCAGTGAAACTTACGATCTGGAATACGGCACCGATCAGCTGGAAATCCACGTTGATGCCATCAAACCGGGCGACAAAGTTCTGGTGGTGGACGATCTGCTGGCAACCGGCGGCACTATCGAAGCGACCGTTAAACTGATCCGTCGTCTGGGTGGTGAAGTGGCTGATGCTGCGTTCATTATCAACCTGTTCGATCTCGGCGGCGAGCAGCGTCTCGAAAAACAGGGCATTACCAGCTACAGCCTAGTCCCGTTCCCGGGCCATTAATTATCGCCAGTCTTGTGCTGCCCACGCTACGGACAGCACAAGATGTGCATTCAGCCTCGCCGTTCTGACGGGGCTGTGTTAGCATTACCCCTTCGTGAATCCACCTTCCAGCGTTTCAGAGCCTGCCAATGAGTTATCAGGTCTTAGCCCGAAAATGGCGCCCACAAACCTTTGCTGACGTCGTCGGCCAGGAACATGTGCTGACCGCACTGGCGAACGGCTTGTCGTTAGGGCGTATTCATCATGCTTATCTTTTTTCCGGCACCCGTGGCGTCGGAAAAACCTCTATCGCCCGACTGCTGGCGAAGGGGCTAAACTGCGAAACCGGCATTACCGCGACGCCGTGCGGCGTGTGCGATAACTGTCGTGAAATCGAGCAGGGGCGCTTTGTCGATCTGATTGAAATCGACGCCGCCTCGCGCACCAAAGTTGAAGACACTCGCGACCTGCTGGATAACGTCCAGTACGCTCCGGCGCGTGGTCGTTTCAAAGTTTATCTGATCGACGAAGTGCATATGCTGTCGCGCCACAGCTTTAACGCACTGTTAAAAACCCTTGAAGAGCCGCCGGAGCACGTTAAGTTTCTGCTGGCGACGACCGATCCGCAGAAATTGCCGGTGACGATTTTGTCGCGCTGTCTGCAATTCCATCTCAAGGCGCTGGATGTCGAGCAAATTCGCCATCAGCTTGAACACATCCTCAACGAAGAACATATCGCTCACGAGCCGCGGGCGCTGCAATTGCTGGCGCGCGCCGCTGAAGGCAGCCTGCGAGATGCCTTAAGTCTGACCGACCAGGCGATTGCCAGCGGTGACGGCCAGGTTTCAACTCAGGCGGTCAGTGCGATGCTGGGTACGCTTGACGACGATCAGGCGCTGTCGCTGGTTGAAGCGATGGTCGAGGCCAACGGCGAGCGCGTAATGGCGCTGATTAATGAAGCCGCTGCCCGTGGTATCGAGTGGGAAGCGTTGCTGGTGGAAATGCTCGGTCTGTTGCATCGTATTGCGATGGTACAACTTTCGCCTGCTGCACTTGGCAACGACATGGCCGCCATCGAGCTGCGGATGCGTGAACTGGCGCGCACCATACCGCCGACGGATATTCAGCTTTACTATCAGACGCTGTTGATTGGTCGCAAAGAATTACCGTATGCGCCAGACCGCCGTATGGGCGTTGAGATGACGCTGCTTCGTGCGCTGGCGTTCCATCCGCGTATGCCGCTGCCTGAGCCAGAAGTGCCACGCCAGTCCTTTGCGCCCGTCGCGCCAACGGCAGTAATGACGCCAACCCAGGTGCCGCCGCAACCGCAATCAGCGCCGCAGCAGGCACCGACTGTACCGCTCCCGGAAACCACCAGCCAGGTGCTGGCGGCGCGCCAGCAGTTGCAGCGCGTGCAGGGAGCAACCAAAGCAAAAAAGAGTGAACCGGCAGCCGCTACCCGCGCGCGGCCGGTGAATAACGCTGCGCTGGAAAGACTGGCTTCGGTCACCGATCGCGTTCAGGCGCGTCCGGTGCCATCGGCGCTGGAAAAAGCGCCAGCCAAAAAAGAAGCGTATCGCTGGAAGGCCACCACTCCAGTGATGCAGCAAAAAGAAGTGGTCGCCACGCCGAAGGCGCTAAAAAAAGCGCTGGAACATGAAAAAACGCCGGAACTGGCGGCGAAGCTGGCGGCAGAAGCCATTGAGCGCGACCCGTGGGCGGCACAGGTGAGCCAACTTTCGCTACCAAAACTGGTCGAACAGGTGGCCTTAAATGCCTGGAAAGAGGAGAGCGACAACGCAGTATGTCTGCATTTGCGCTCCTCTCAGCGGCATTTGAACAACCGCGGCGCACAGCAAAAACTGGCTGAAGCGTTGAGCACGTTAAAAGGTTCAACGGTTGAACTGACTATCGTTGAAGATGATAATCCCGCGGTGCGTACGCCGCTGGAATGGCGTCAGGCGATATACGAAGAAAAACTTGCGCAGGCGCGCGAGTCCATTATTGCGGATAATAATATTCAGACCCTGCGTCGATTCTTCGATGCGGAGCTGGATGAAGAAAGTATCCGCCCCATTTGATCGTAAGCACAGCTTACGTTCGTCATCCTTAACGTGATTGAGAGAGAAACCTATGTTTGGTAAAGGCGGTCTGGGTAACCTGATGAAGCAAGCCCAGCAGATGCAAGAAAAAATGCAGAAAATGCAGGAAGAGATCGCGCAGCTGGAAGTCACCGGCGAATCTGGCGCAGGTCTGGTAAAAGTGACCATCAACGGTGCACACAACTGCCGTCGCGTAGAGATCGACCCGAGCCTGCTGGAAGACGACAAAGAGATGCTGGAAGACCTGGTGGCTGCAGCATTCAACGACGCAGCACGTCGTATTGAAGAAACGCAGAAAGAAAAAATGGCCTCTGTATCCTCCGGAATGCAGCTGCCGCCTGGCTTTAAGATGCCGTTCTGATGCAAACCAGCCCGCTGTTAACACAGCTTATGGAAGCACTGCGCTGTCTGCCGGGCGTTGGCCCGAAGTCGGCGCAGCGTATGGCGTTCACGCTGCTTCAGCGCGATCGTAGCGGCGGGATGCGTCTGGCGCAGGCGCTCACCCGGGCGATGTCGGAAATCGGCCACTGCGCCGATTGCCGCACCTTCACCGAACAGGAAGTCTGTAACATCTGTTCGAATCCGCGTCGTCAGGAAAACGGTCAAATCTGCGTGGTGGAGAGTCCGGCGGACATCTACGCCATTGAGCAGACGGGGCAGTTTTCAGGCCGTTATTTTGTGTTGATGGGGCACCTGTCACCGCTGGACGGCATCGGTCCGGATGATATCGGGCTTGATCGTCTGGAACAGCGTCTGGCAGAGGAAAAAATCACTGAAGTGATCCTCGCCACCAACCCCACGGTTGAAGGTGAAGCTACCGCTAACTACATTGCCGAGCTTTGCGCGCAATATGACGTGGAAGCCAGCCGAATCGCTCATGGCGTACCGGTTGGCGGCGAACTGGAAATGGTCGATGGCACCACGCTGTCACACTCCCTTGCCGGGCGTCATAAGATTCGTTTTTAAGCAAACGAGAGCAGGATCACCTGCTCTCGCTTGAAATTATTCCCCCTTGTCCCCATCTCTCCCTCATCCTGTTTTTAACCTTAAAATGGCATTATTGAGGTAGACCTACATGAAAGGACAAGAAACTCGTGGTTTTCAGTCAGAAGTGAAGCAGCTTCTGCACCTGATGATCCATTCTCTCTATTCCAATAAAGAAATCTTCCTGCGTGAGCTTATCTCTAACGCCTCCGATGCGGCGGACAAGCTGCGTTTCCGCGCGCTATCTAACCCGGACCTGTATGAAGGTGATGGCGAACTGCGCGTTCGTGTCTCTTTCGATAAAGACAAGCGTACGCTGACCATCTCCGATAACGGCGTGGGGATGACCCGCGACGAAGTGATTGACCATCTGGGGACTATCGCTAAATCCGGCACCAAATCATTCCTCGAATCCCTGGGTTCTGACCAGGCGAAAGACAGCCAGCTGATCGGTCAGTTTGGTGTTGGTTTCTACTCTGCGTTTATCGTGGCTGACAAAGTGACCGTGCGTACTCGCGCGGCAGGCGAAAAACCAGAAAACGGCGTCTTCTGGGAATCGGCTGGCGAAGGTGAATACACCGTTGCCGACATCACTAAAGAAGATCGTGGTACTGAAATCACCCTGCATCTGCGTGAAGGCGAAGACGAGTTCCTCGATGACTGGCGTGTGCGTTCCATCATCAGCAAATATTCCGACCATATCGCGCTGCCGGTAGAGATCGAAAAACGCGAAGAGAAAGACGGCGAAACCGTTATCTCCTGGGAGAAAATCAACAAAGCGCAGGCGCTGTGGACTCGTAACAAGTCGGAAATCACCGATGAAGAGTACAAAGAGTTCTACAAACACATCGCCCACGACTTTAACGATCCGCTGACCTGGAGCCACAACCGTGTTGAAGGTAAGCAGGAGTACACCAGCCTGCTGTACATTCCGTCCCAGGCTCCGTGGGATATGTGGAACCGCGATCATAAACATGGCCTGAAACTGTACGTCCAGCGTGTGTTCATCATGGACGACGCAGAACAGTTCATGCCGAACTATCTGCGCTTCGTGCGTGGTCTGATTGACTCCAGCGATCTGCCGCTGAACGTTTCCCGTGAAATCCTCCAGGACAGCACGGTAACGCGTAACCTGCGCAATGCGCTGACCAAGCGTGTGCTGCAAATGCTGGAAAAACTGGCGAAAGACGACGCGGAAAAATACCAGACCTTCTGGCAACAGTTTGGCCTGGTACTGAAAGAAGGTCCGGCGGAAGATTTCGCTAACCAGGAAGCGATCGCCAAACTGCTGCGTTTTGCGTCTACTCATACCGCTTCTTCTGCGCAGACCGTGTCTCTGGAAGACTACGTTTCCCGCATGAAAGAAGGGCAGGAGAAAATCTACTACATTACCGCAGACAGCTATGCGGCAGCGAAGAGCAGCCCGCACCTGGAACTGCTGCGTAAGAAAGGCATCGAAGTTCTGCTGCTTTCCGACCGCATCGATGAGTGGATGATGAACTATCTGACTGAGTTCGACGGTAAACCGTTCCAGTCTGTGTCTAAAGTTGACGAGTCGCTGGAAAAACTGGCTGACGAAGTTGATGAGAGCGCGAAAGAAGCGGAGAAAGCCCTGACTCCGTTCATCGACCGTGTGAAAGCCCTGCTCGGCGAGCGCGTGAAAGATGTCCGTCTGACTCACCGTCTGACCGATACGCCAGCGATTGTTTCTACCGACGCGGACGAAATGAGCACTCAGATGGCGAAACTGTTCGCTGCGGCGGGCCAGAAAGTGCCAGAAGTGAAATACATCTTTGAACTGAACCCGGATCACGTACTGGTGAAACGTGCGGCAGATACTGAAGATGAAGCGAAGTTCAGCGAGTGGGTAGAACTGCTGCTGGATCAGGCGCTGCTGGCAGAACGCGGCACGCTGGAAGATCCGAACCTGTTTATTCGTCGTATGAACCAGCTGCTGGTTTCCTGATGTCATGCCGGATGACCTTCGTGTCATCCGGCATTTTTCTTTTCATTATCTGCACTTTCCGCAAATTATCTCGCCATTAACCGTTTCAGCCCCAGGTGCCTTTCTTGAGGCAATCGCTTGTTGGTGGTATCGTTTATCGCTTTTTCAAAAAATTCGACACATTTTAAGGGGATTTTCGCAATGCGTATCATTCTGCTTGGCGCTCCGGGCGCGGGGAAAGGGACTCAGGCTCAGTTCATCATGGAGAAATATGGTATTCCGCAAATCTCCACTGGCGATATGCTGCGTGCTGCGGTCAAATCTGGCTCCGAGCTGGGTAAACAAGCAAAAGACATTATGGATGCTGGCAAACTGGTTACCGACGAACTGGTGATCGCGCTGGTTAAAGAGCGCATTGCTCAGGAAGACTGCCGTAATGGTTTCCTGTTGGACGGCTTCCCGCGTACCATTCCGCAGGCAGACGCGATGAAAGAAGCGGGCATCAATGTTGATTACGTTCTGGAATTCGACGTACCGGACGAACTGATCGTTGACCGTATCGTCGGTCGCCGCGTTCATGCGCCGTCTGGTCGTGTTTATCACGTTAAATTCAATCCGCCTAAAGTAGAAGGCAAAGACGACGTTACCGGTGAAGAACTGACTACCCGTAAAGACGATCAGGAAGAAACCGTGCGTAAACGTCTGGTTGAATACCATCAGATGACTGCACCGCTGATCGGCTACTACTCCAAAGAAGCGGAAGCGGGTAACACCAAATACGCGAAAGTTGACGGCACCAAGCCGGTTGCTGAAGTTCGCGCTGATCTGGAAAAAATCCTCGGCTAATCAAGCCGCAGCAGATCTGCTTTCGGGCAGGTCTGCTCATCCTCCTCAGGCAATACCTCTCACAGCAATTAGTTCTTCTTCTTCACTTTTCCGCTACAATTATCAACAAGTTGAATCGATAAGAGGCGGTAATGCGTCAGACTAAAACCGGTATCCTGCTGGCAAACCTGGGTACGCCCGATGCCCCCACACCTGAAGCGGTAAAACGCTATCTGAAACAATTTTTAAGCGACAGACGCGTGGTTGATACCTCACGGTTGTTATGGTGGCCGTTGCTGCGCGGCGTGATTTTGCCGCTGCGCTCGCCACGTGTGGCGAAGCTGTATGCCTCTGTCTGGATGGAAGGTGGCTCGCCGCTGATGGTTTACAGCCGCCAGCAACAGCAGGCGCTGGCACAACGTTTACCGGAGACGCCCGTAGCGCTGGGAATGAGCTACGGCTCGCCATCACTGGAAAGCGCCGTAGATGAACTCCTGGCAGAGCATGTAGATCATATTGTGGTGCTGCCGCTTTATCCGCAATACTCCTGTTCAACGGTCGGTGCGGTATGGGATGAACTGGCACGCATTCTGGCGCGCAAACGTAGCATTCCGGGGATATCGTTTATTCGTGATTACGCCGATAACCACGATTACATTAATGCACTGGCGAACAGCGTACGTGCTTCTTTTGCCAAACATGGCGAACCGGATCTGCTGCTGCTCTCTTATCATGGCATTCCCCAGCGTTATGCCGATGAAGGCGATGATTATCCGCAACGTTGCCGCACAACGACTCGCGAACTGGCTTCCGCACTGGGGATGGCACCGGAAAAAGTGATGATGACCTTTCAGTCGCGCTTTGGGCGGGAACCCTGGCTGATGCCTTATACCGACGAAACGCTGAAAATGCTCGGAGAAAAAGGCGTAGGTCATATACAGGTGATGTGCCCGGGCTTTGCTGCGGATTGTCTGGAGACGCTGGAAGAGATTGCCGAGCAAAACCGTGAGGTCTTCCTCGGTGCGGGCGGGAAAAAATATGAATATATTCCGGCGCTTAATGCCACGCCGGAACATATCGAGATGATGGCTAATCTTGTTGCCGCGTATCGCTAAAGCTGAGCGGTAAAGAACTGAGCGCCGTCACGAAGAGCCTCGTCGGCGGTTTTCATCATCCGTGAATAATGCAAAAAGGCGTGCAGCGTGCCTGGGTAGAGTTTGAACTCACAGGGCTGCTGATGCGCCGCTAACGTCTGGTAAAGCAGACGGCTGTCATCCAGCAGCGGATCGAACTCCGCCCCGGCAATAAAACAGGGCGGAACTTCGCGAGTGAGATCATTATTAAACAGGCAGTAATACGGCGACTCGCGGTCCGCGTCGTTGCTTAAATACGCCTCTTCATACATCTGTAAATCCTGTTGCGTTAAGCCATCCCAGACACCGCCCAACAGACGACGAGTCACGGAATCCCGTAATCCGTAAAGCCCATACCACAGCAAAACGCCCGCAACTTTACCGCAATCGATCTGATTATCACGCAACCACAACGCACTGGCGAGCGCCAGCATGGCACCTGCGGAATCACCGGCAAAGCCAATGCGGGACATATTGATTTGATAATCTTCCGCCTGCTGGTGGAAATAACAACAGGCAGCCACAATTTCCTCTATCGCTTGCGGAAAACACGCTTCAGGTGAAAGGGTGTAATCAATGCCAATCACCGTACATTGGCTGTAGCTTGCCAGCAGGCGCATGATGCGATCGTGGGTATCAAGATTGCCGAGAATAAAACCGCCGCCATGCAAATAAAATAGCGTCGCCGGGCTATCTGGCTGCGGACAAAAGAGACGTGTTTCCACCTGCCCATATTTTGTTGGAACCATGTAAGCTCTGGTTGCCATTTCTGGAGCGCCCGCATTCCAGAATCGGCGCTCAAGCGTGTAATACTGTCGTTGCTCAGCAATCGTTCCCGTTGCGGGCCAGGGCGGTAAATCCGGCTGAAGAGTATTCACAACAGTCTTCATTTCAGCAGAAATAAGGTCCAGAACGGGTAATTTGTTTTCCGGCTTCATGCAAAAACTCCTTTCAAATTACGTCATTGTAAGGAACCACTGCCATGAAAATGCGATCCCGCCTGCTGATATTGAAACTGGCTGCGTCTCGCGCGCTCCCGTCAGATTGTGTTAACATTCGCCGCTCAGTTAACCACCCGTAAAAACAACCATGAAATTTCCCGGTAAACGTAAATCCAAACATTACTTCCCTGTAAATGCACGCGATCCGCTGCTTCAGCAGTTCCAGCCAGAAAACGAAACCAGCGCCGCCTGGGTAGTGGGTATCGATCAAACGCTGGTCGATATTGAAGCGAAAGTGGATGACGAATTCATTGAGCGTTATGGATTAAGCGCCGGGCATTCACTGGTGATTGAGGATGACGTAGCCGAAGCGCTTTATCAGGAACTAAAACAGAAAAACCTGATTACCCATCAATTTGCGGGTGGCACTATTGGTAACACCATGCACAACTACTCGGTGCTCGCGGACGACCGTTCGGTGCTGCTGGGCGTCATGTGTAGCAATATTGAAATTGGCAGCTATGCCTATCGTTACCTGTGTAACACCTCCAGCCGTACCGATCTTAACTATCTACAAGGCGTGGATGGCCCGATTGGTCGTTGCTTTACGCTGATTGGCGAGTCCGGGGAACGTACCTTTGCTATCAGCCCTGGCCACATGAACCAGCTGCGGGCTGAAAGTATTCCGGAAGATGTGATTGCCGGAGCCTCGGCACTGGTTCTCACTTCTTATCTGGTGCGTTGCAAGCCGGGTGAACCCATGCCGGAAGCAACCATGAAAGCCATTGAGTACGCGAAGAAATATAACGTACCGGTGGTGCTGACGCTGGGCACCAAGTTTGTCATTGCAGAGAATCCGCAGTGGTGGCAGCAATTCCTCGAAGACCACGTTTCTATCCTTGCGATGAACGAAGATGAAGCCGAAGCGTTGACCGGAGAAAGCGATCCGTTGTTAGCATCTGACAAGGCGCTGGACTGGGTTGATCTGGTGCTGTGCACCGCAGGGCCAATCGGCTTGTATATGGCGGGCTTTACCGAAGACGAAGCGAAACGTAAAACCCAGCATCCGTTGCTGCCGGGCGCTATAGCGGAATTTAACCAGTATGAGTTTAGCCGTGCCATGCGCCACAAGGATTGCCAGAATCCGCTGCGTGTTTATTCGCACATTGCGCCGTACATGGGCGGGCCGGAAAAAATCATGAACACCAACGGAGCAGGGGATGGCGCACTGGCAGCGTTGCTGCATGATATTACCGCCAACAGCTACCACCGTAGCAACGTACCAAACTCCAGCAAACATAAATTCACCTGGTTAACTTATTCATCGTTAGCGCAGGTGTGTAAATATGCTAACCGTGTGAGCTATCAGGTACTGAACCAGCATTCACCTCGTTTAACGCGCGGCTTGCCGGAGCGTGAAGACAGCCTGGAAGAGTCTTACTGGGATCGTTAAGTTATCGTCGGTTCGTAGGCCAGATAAGGCGTTCACGCCGTATCTGGCATTTTGCTCTCAATGCCTGATGCGACGCTGGCGCGTCTTATCATGCCTACATATCCGCGCCTATTATCCGGCAACCACCGTTTACCCCGTCACCACTTCACCCGCCGGTGGCGTTTCCAGCAGTTCCAGCATAGTACGAGCAATTTCACGCTCACCCATCACTACCTGATTCGCGCCACGTTCGGTGATATACGCCACTTCATCGTCATAATGGGCGCGGGCAATAATCTCAATATCCGGATTTTTCGCGCGGGCAGACGCCACAATCTCGCCTGCTTCATAACCGTTGGGAATCGTCAGGATCAGCCATTTTGCACATTCCAGATGCGCCAGTTGCATAATTTCTTCGTTCGCCGCATTGCCCAATACTGCGCGGACCCCGCGCTCTCGCAGTTCATCAACACGGGTTCGTGACGTCTCAATCACCACTAAAGGAATATCAGAGGCGAGCAATTTCTCCCCCAGCAGGCTGCCTACACGACCGTAACCTACCAGTAGCGCATGGTTGCAAATATCCACTGGGATCTGCTTCTCTTCTTCGATAGCCTCTTCCAGCGTCTGCTCTTCCAGCGTTTCGGTCTTCGCCAGATATTTCTCCAGCAGCGCAAACAGGACCGGGTTGAGCATAATCGACAAAATCGCCCCTGCCAGTACCAGGTTCTGCCCGGCTTGCGGCAACAGATCCAGCGCCATGCCCAGTCCCGCCAGGATAAACGCGAACTCACCAATTTGCGCCAGGCTGGCGGCGATAGTTAATGCCGTACGTTGGGAGTGACCAAACAGTCGCACCAGGAAAAACGCGGCTAACGACTTACCAAACAGAATAATCGCCAGCGTCGCCAGCACTGCCAGCGGTTGCTGAATCAGAATTAACGGATCAAACAACATCCCGACGGAGACAAAAAACAGCACCGCAAACGCGTCGCGCAATGGCAGCGTATCGTGGGCGGCACGGTGACTCAGTTCAGACTCGTTCAGTACCATCCCGGCAAAGAACGCACCGAGTGCAAAGGAGACATCAAACAGCTCCACCGCACCAAAGGCAATCCCTAACGCCAGCGCCAGCACCGACAGGGTAAACAGCTCACGGGAACCGGTTGCTGCGCTGCGTGCCATAATCCACGGCACCAGACGGCGGCCTACCAACATCATAATGGCGATAAATGCGATCACCTTGCCGATGGTGATCCCCATATCGACTGCAAGAGTGGCAAAGCCCACATCGCCCTGTTCCATCATTCCTGCCACTGCGGGCAGCAACACCAGCGTCAGAACCATGACCAGATCTTCCACAATCAACCAACCGATGGCGATTTGCCCACGCTGACTGTCAATTAATTGCCGTTCTTCAAGTGCGCGCAGTAACACCACGGTACTGGCGGTGGAAAGACATAAGCCGAACACGATACCGGTCATTAACGACCAGCCCAGCACGGCGGAGAGCGCCATACCCAGCAGCGTCGCCACGGCTATCTGGGCGATCGCACCGGGAATGGCGATGGCCTTTACCGCCATCAAATCCTTCAGCGAAAAGTGCAGACCCACGCCAAACATCAACAGAATGACGCCCAGTTCAGCCAGTTCCGGCGCAAGCTTGGTATCGGCAACAAAGCCCGGAGTGAATGGTCCTGCCAGCACACCCGCTAACAGATATCCCACCAGAGGAGAAATACGTAGTTTATTGGCCAGCATGCCGAGGATAAAGGCGAGCACAAGGCCGCCAACAATGGTGGTGATAAGCGGGGTGGCGTGATGCATTCCGTCTCCTTTTCCTGGTGGTTATTGTCCATTTTTGGCCGGGAAAACCAAAATTACAGGTAATAGTTTATGACAATTTCATTGAAGATGTTTATGAATAATTGTTGAATTTTGCAGAAAAATGGAATTAGCTGCAAAAAAAGCACGGATCGGAAAACAGAAGGCGGTTTAACAGAGGAAAGGCTTATGGCGACTGTAAAACGATGCAGCCAAAGTTTGCCTTTGGCTGCAATGAAATCAGTCTTTATGCCGGTTATCAGGCAGGAATATGGTCAACATCCCCAATAGTGGCAGGAAAGCACAGATTTTATAGACTAACTCGATGCTGGTGTGATCGGCGATAAGCCCCAGAACTGCCGCTCCCAGACCTCCCATGCCAAAAGCAAAACCGAAAAAGAGTCCAGAAACCATACCGATACGTCCCGGAAGTAGCTCCTGAGCGTAGACCAGAATGGCAGAGAATGCCGAAGCGAGGATAAATCCAATAATCACCGTTAAAACCCCCGTCCAGTGCAGGCTGGCGTAGGGTAAAATCAGCGTAAACGGCGCAACGCCGAGGATAGAGCCCCAAATCACATATTTTCGCCCAATTTTATCCCCTACAGGCCCGCCGATCACCGTACCTGCCGCAACGGCAAACAGGAAGGCAAACAGATGAAGCTGGGCATTCTGGATAGATAATCCGAATTTTTGCATCAGATAAAAGGTGTAATAGCTGCTGATGCTCGCCATATAGAAATATTTCGAGAAAATGAGGATTAACAGAATGCTGACCGCCAGTACCACTTTATTGCGCGGCAGTGGATTGATAATCGTCGCTTTGGGTTTTCCTTTATTCATTCGGTGCTGTGCCGAGTACCAACGGCTGATTTGCGCCAGCACCACGATCGCCAGCAGTGCTGCAAGCACAAACCAGGCTACGTTGCCTTTGCCATAAGGCGCGATAATCACCGCTGCCAGCAAGGGCCCCAGGGAACTGCCAAAGTTGCCGCCGACCTGAAAGATAGATTGCGCCAGGCCATGACGCCCGCCGGAAGCCATACGGGCCACGCGAGAAGATTCCGGATGAAAGACCGATGAACCGGTACCGACCAGCGCCGCCGCCAGCAGAACTGCGCCAAAACTGCCCGCCAGCGCAAGCAGCACCAGACCACTTAAGGTAAAGCACATGCCAATTGGCAACGACCACGGCATCGGATATTTATCGGTCCAGTAGCCGACCACCGGTTGCAGTAGCGAAGAGGCGAGCTGGAAGGTGAGGGTTATCATGCCAATCTGCATAAATGTCAGAGAAAATTCTGACTGAAGCAGAGGATAAATCGCCAGAATCAGCGATTGGATCATGTCGTTCAGCAGATGTGAGAGGCTGATAGCACCTAAAATACCAAACGATGTTCGGGCCTTGGTCGTTGACGCAGCCGCGCCCGCCACAGGCTGGGTTTGTTCACTCATTGCCATAGGAAAGTCACTTTTTCAGGGTTGCGATGTAAAGAATGATCTTATTTGTGATTATTACCCGACTAACATACCTGTATGCGTCGCCTGAAGGAAGTCTCAACGCTGAATACAGAATTTCTAATCTGGATACAGATTTATCTTCACCGGACGCAGACTTGTCTATGATGTCGCGTCATACTATTTTTCAACACGTTGAAATCAGGTCAGGGAGAGAAGTATGAAATTATTGCAGCGGGGCGTGGCGTTAGCACTGTTAACCACATTTACACTGGCGAGTGAAACTGCTCTGGCGTATGAGCAGGATAAAACCTACAAAATTACAGTTCTGCACACCAATGATCATCATGGGCATTTTTGGCGCAATGAATATGGCGAATATGGTCTGGCGGCGCAAAAAACGCTGGTGGATGGTATCCGCAAAGAGGTTGCGGCTGAAGGCGGTAGCGTGCTGCTACTTTCCGGTGGCGACATTAACACTGGCGTGCCCGAGTCTGACTTACAGGATGCCGAACCTGATTTTCGCGGCATGAATCTGGTGGGCTACGATGCGATGGCAATCGGTAATCATGAATTTGATAACCCGCTCACCGTATTACGCCAGCAGGAAAAGTGGGCAAAGTTCCCGTTACTTTCTGCCAATATCTACCAGAAAAGTACCGGCGAGCGCCTGTTTAAACCATGGGCGCTGTTTAAGCGTCAGGATCTGAAAATCGCCGTTATTGGCCTGACGACGGATGACACAGCGAAGTTAGGCAACCCAGAAAACTTCACCGATATTGAGTTCCGTAAGCCCGCCGATGAAGCGAAGCTGGTGATTCAGGAGCTGCAACAGACAGAAAAGCCAGACATTATTATCGCGGCGACCCATATGGGGCATTACGACAACGGTGAGCACGGCTCTAACGCAGCGGGCGATGTGGAAATGGCACGCGCGCTGCCTGCCGGATCGCTGGCGATGATCGTCGGTGGCCACTCGCAAGATCCGGTCTGCATGGCGGCAGAAAACAAAAAACAGGTCGATTACGTGCCGGGTACGCCATGCAAACCAGATCAACAAAACGGCATCTGGATTGTACAAGCGCATGAGTGGGGCAAGTACGTGGGGCGGGCCGATTTTGAGTTTCGTAATGGCGAAATGAAAATGGTTAACTACCAGCTGATTCCAGTGAACCTGAAGAAGAAAGTGACCTGGGAAGACGGGAAAAGCGAGCGTGTGCTTTACACCCCTGAAATCGCTGAAAACCAGCAAATGATCTCGCTATTATCGCCGTTCCAGAACAAAGGCAAAGCGCAGCTGGAAGTGAAAATAGGCGAAACCAATGGTCGTCTGGAAGGCGATCGTGACAAAGTGCGTTTTGTTCAGACCAATATGGGGCGGTTGATTCTGGCAGCACAAATGGATCGCACTGGTGCCGACTTTGCGGTGATGAGCGGAGGCGGAATTCGTGATTCTATCGAAGCAGGCGATATCAGCTATAAAAACGTGCTGAAAGTGCAGCCATTCGGCAATGTGGTGGTGTATGCCGACATGACCGGTAAAGAGGTGATTGATTACCTGACCGCCGTCGCACAAATGAAGCCAGATTCAGGAGCCTACCCGCAATTTGCCAACGTTAGCTTTGTGGCGAAAGACGGCAAACTCAACGACCTGAAAATCAAAGGCGAACCGGTCGATCCGGCGAAAACTTACCGCATGGCGACATTAAACTTCAATGCCACCGGCGGTGATGGCTATCCGCGCCTTGATAACAAACCGGGCTATGTGAATACCGGCTTTATTGATGCCGAAGTGCTGAAAGCGTATATCCAGAAGAGCTCGCCGCTGGATGTGAGTGTCTATGAACCGAAAGGTGAGGTGAGCTGGCAGTAATCCGAAAGTGCCGGATGTTCGCATCCGGCACAATGCTTAATCGCGGCGGGCGATATCAGCAAATTTGGCATCGAGGATCTTTGCCAGATCGCCTGCCGCCAGTTCGATATCCAGTCCGCGCTTGCCGCCGGAAACATAAATAGTGGCAAATTCTTGTGCGGGGGCGTCGATAATCGTTGGCAGACGTTTTTTCTGCCCCAGTGGGCTAATCCCCCCAACCAGATATCCCGTCGAACGCTGCGCAACCATCGGATCGGCCATCTCAACTTTCTTGGCACCCAGCGCTTTTGCTACTTTTTTAAGATCCAGTTGACCTGCGACCGGCGTAACGGCCACGGCAAGGTGTTTCATATCACCGTTCACTGCGACCAGCAGCGTTTTGTAGACCTGATCCGGATTCAAACCTAATTTTTTGACGACTTCATCGCCAAAATTGGTTTCAGCCGGATCGTGCTCGTAGGTATGGATTTGAAACGAAATCTTGTTTTTTTCGAGTAATTTAACTGCGGGTGTCATGGTAATTTTCCTGCCTTAAACAAAAAAACGAAGCAAGCATACGCCTGATGGCGGTCCAAAAAAAAGAGTCATCTTGCCTAAGAGTATTGGCAGGATGGTGAGATTGAGCGACAATCGAGTTACACCGTCGCTTAATGTGACGGCATAATAATAAAAAAATGAAATTCCTCTTTGACGGGCCAATAGCGATATTGGCCATTTTTTTATCGCAACATCTGCGGCAAATTCCCTTCTCCATACAGGTGTAGTGCACCGACTGCGACCACATAGCGCCCCGGCGGCATGGCGCATAATTTGTCCCGCCAGGCGAGATTTCGCTGATGCATCAGTACATCGTACAGCGACTGACTGAACGTATTAGGCAGCGTTATTTCATTATTTTGCGGCGGCGTATTCAACCACCAGCTCATCATTTGTTGCAGCAACCGTGCGTTGGTGTGCCAGTGGGTCAGCGTATCGTCCAGCAGCGCCAGTCCGTTGTCAGGGAGCTGGAGCAACATGGCAATCTGGTTTTCTGCCCCTTCCAGTTCAATCACGGGTTTATGTTGTTGCTTCGCCGCCTGCAATAGCTGGTAATCGATACCGTATTCTGCCCGCAGCCCCAGTTTTTGTGCCTGCGTCGCCTGAAGAACCATCGCGATTTGCCACAGCGGTTGGGTAGAAAAGAGCGATGGAGAAATGCCCATCTCCTGGCTAATGTGTTGCAGGTTTTGTAATTGCTCCTCGCTAATGCGCTCTTCCAGCGCCTCGCAGGCAGGCAAATTAGCAAAAGGCGTATCGCTGGTGGAAACATCCGCCTCGACGATCAGCGCATCGGCGTTTTTGAGCTTTTTGAGCAAACGGGTGGGCAGCGGAGCCATATCGTGGCTACCCATATGAATACTGCCAATCAGATGAAAATGGCGATTGCCGGGAAGAGAGATATCGATAGCAGGCCAGGTGTAATGATTACCGCGCAGCGCGGCCCAAAGCGTTTTTACCCGGTACAACAGATCCATACGACCTCCCTTTGTGAAATATCATGCTAGCGCGCGGGGAGGGATGGCGCAAATCGCAAATGGAGTTGGGGACTTGTTTGATGTGTTTGTATGCGTGCAAAAAAGGTCGCGTAGAATAATTTCCCTATAACGGATGCGCCACCCTAAAGCAGCGCATCCGCAATGATGCACTTATTCCTTCGGTTTAAACCGCAGCAATCGGTTGGCGTTACTCACTACGGTAATCGACGAGAGCGCCATTGCCGCTCCGGCAACCACCGGGTTAAGCAGTGTTCCAGTGAACGGCCACAAAATACCGGCGGCGACCGGAATACCAATGCTGTTGTAGATAAACGCACCGAGCAGGTTCTGCTTCATATTGCGCAGCGTTGCGCGGGAAATCGCGAGCGCATCTGCAACACCCATCAGGCTATGGCGCATCAGGGTAATCGCCGCGGTTTCAATGGCAACATCACTGCCGCCACCCATCGCAATACCGACATCCGCCTGGGCCAGCGCTGGCGCGTCGTTAATGCCGTCGCCCACCATTGCCACCTGACGTCCTTCACTTTGCAGACGTTTGATCGCTTCGGCTTTACCGTCCGGCAGCACCCCGGCGATCACCTCATCAATCCCTGCTTCTTTGGCGATCGCATTGGCGGTGGTTGGGTTATCCCCGGTCAACATCACCAGACGATATCCCGCTTTATGCAGACGTTGCAGCGCCGCCACGCTATCACTACGCAACGGATCGCGTACTGCCAGCAAGGCCACCGCTTTCCCGTCAACCGCCAGCAGCACAGGCGTTGCCCCTTGCGATGCCTGAGCTGAAATATCTGCCTCAATCGCTTTAGTATCAACTTGCTGGTCATTTAACAGCGCCTGATTGCCCAGCAATACCGCATGACCTTCAGCTTCACCGCTCACACCCAGCCCGCGCAATGTGCGGAAACCGTTGACCTGCGGTAGCTGCATATCACCTGCTTTATCGAGGATCGCCCGTGCCAGCGGGTGGCTGGAACCTTGCTCCAGCGCCGCCGCCAGACGCAATGCTTGCGCTTCATCAACATCAGCAAATGTTTTTACTGCGACAACCTGCGGCTTCCCTTCGGTCAGCGTCCCGGTTTTATCGAACACCACGGTGTCGAGCGTACTGGCGCGTTGCAGCGCGTCGGCGTCCCGCACCAGCACACCAAACTCAGCCGCCCGCCCGACGCCCGAAATAATCGACATCGGCGTCGCCAGTCCCAGCGCACACGGACAGGCGATAATCAGCACCGTGGTGGCAATCACCAGGGTATAGACAATCTGCGGTGCCGGACCAAAGAAATACCAGATTGCCGCACTGATCAGCGCAATGACTACCACTACCGGCACAAACACGGCGGAGATTTTATCCGCCAGTTGACCGATTTCTGGCTTGCTGCTCTGGGCCTGTCGCACCATGCGAATGATCCGTGACAGCGTAGTATGGCTGCCGACCGCACTGGCACGAAACAGCACACTGCCGTCCTGTACCACTGTCCCGGCATGGACGCTATCGCCTTCGCCTTTTTGCTGCGGGATAGGTTCGCCCGTCAGCATCGCTTCATCCAGCCACGCTTCGCCCTGGGTAATCTCACCATCTACCGGCACACGGTCGCCGGTCGTCAGGCGCAGTAACATACCTGGCTGAACATCTGCCAGCGGCACGTTTTTTTCACCTTCGTCGGTGACCAGGCGCGCCGTCGGTGGGGTTAAATCGAGTAATTTCTCCAGCGCCTTTGAAGAACGCTGACGTGCGCGCGCTTCCAGCATATGACCGAGATTGATCAGACCGATAATCATCGCGCTGGCTTCGTAATAAAGATGTCGCGCTTCCATCGGGAACCACTGCGGCCACAGGTTGACGCTCATCGAATAGAGCCACGCCACGCCAGTACCTAGCGCCACCAGCGTATCCATCGTCGCTGCACCGTTCAGCAGGCTTTTCCATGCGCTGCGGTAAAAATGCCCGCCGGCGAAAACCATTACCGCCAGGGTTATCAGGCCGATAACCAACCACAGGCTGCGGTTGTCGGCGGTGACCATCATGTTATCGCCGATCATCCCCCAGACCATCACCGGTATACCCACCGCCAGTGCGACAATCGCCTGCCAGCGGAAGCGCTTCATCGTAGCGACGGCGGTTTCTTGCTGGCGCTCGCGGCGTTTAGCGTCATCTTCAATCGCTTCCGCGCCGTAGCCCGCTTTTTCCACCGCCTGCACTAAATCTTGTGGGGAGGCACTGCCCATCACCAGCGCAGTACGCTCCGCCAGGTTTACCCGTGCCTGAGTGACGCCCGGTACGCTTTGCAGCGCATTTTGTACGCGGGTGACACAGCTGGCGCAGCTCATGCCGCTCAGCAGCAACTGCTGGCTGTCATCGTCATCGGCGGTCGCTGCCGGAAGCGCCTCAGAAACCGCTGTCAGTGCTTCCGACGGGATTGATGACTCCGCCAGCGGTTTAGCCTTTGGGTGGCTTACAGATGCGTCATAACCCGCTTGTTTGATGGTTTCGATCAGCTGTTCTGCACTGGCAGTCCCGGTAACGTGCGCTTCAGTGACAGACACATCCGCCTGCTCAACATCCGGGCGCTGTTCGAGACTTTCTTTCACGCGTTTAACGCAGTGACCGCAGGACAGGCCGTCCAGGGTCAGGTCGATAGTTTGTGACATAAAACACTCCTTTTAAGACAGTTTTGACTGGCTGTGATAAAGGTTAAACCTTCCAGCAAGGGGAAGGTCAAGAAATTAATAAACCAGGCGGGTAAAAGTCCGTAAAGATTAAAAAATCGGCTCGATTTGCATCAGGATTAGACATTTATCTCTTTGTTTTCCTGTAGTTAAGTTGCGGGTGCTAAGTTAAATCAGGATGCCTGAAAATCGGTACCGGGGTGAGGAATTACCTCCCGCATCTATAAAAAGGAGTTAACAAAAGATGTTAGATGCAAACAAATTACAGCAGGCAGTGGATCAGGCTTACACCCAATTTCACTCACTTAACGGCGGACAAAATGCCGACTACATTCCCTTTCTGGCGAATGTACCTGGTCAACTGGCAGCAGTGGCTATTGTGACCTGCGATGGCAACATATATCGCGCGGGTGATAGTGATTACCGCTTTGCGCTGGAATCCATCTCGAAAGTCTGTACGTTAGCCCTTGCGTTAGAAGATGTCGGCCCGCAGGCGGTACAGGACAAAGTTGGCGCTGACCCGACCGGATTGCCCTTTAACTCAGTTATCGCCTTAGAGTTGCATGGCGGCAAACCGCTGTCGCCACTGGTAAATGCTGGCGCTATTGCCACCACCAGCCTGATTAACGCTGAAAATGCCGAACAACGCTGGCAGCGAATTTTACATATCCAACAACAACTGGCTGGTGAGCAGGTAGCGCTCTCTGACGAAGTAAACCAGTCGGAACAAACAACCAACTTCCATAACCGGGCCATTGCCTGGCTGCTGTACTCCGCCGGATATCTCTATTGTGATGCAATGGAAGCCTGTGACGTGTACACCCGTCAGTGCTCCACGCTCATCAATACTGTTGAACTGGCAACGCTTGGCGCGACGCTGGCGGCGGGTGGTGTGAATCCGCTGACGCATAAACGCGTTCTTCAGGCCGACAACGTGCCGTACATTCTGGCTGAAATGATGATGGAAGGGCTGTATGGTCGCTCCGGTGACTGGGCGTATCGCGTTGGTTTACCGGGCAAAAGCGGTGTAGGTGGCGGTATTCTGGCGGTCGTCCCTGGCGTGATGGGAATTGCCGCGTTCTCACCACCGCTGGACGAAGAAGGCAACAGTGTTCGCGGTCAAAAAATGGTGGCATCGGTCGCTAAGCAACTCGGCTATAACGTGTTTAAGGGCTGATCATGATGAACACGGAAGGTAATAACGATAACAAACCCCTCGGTCTATGGAACGTCGTTTCCATCGGTATTGGGGCAATGGTGGGGGCGGGGATCTTCGCGCTGCTGGGGCAGGCTGCGTTGCTAATGGAAGCCTCGACCTGGGTCGCCTTTGCTTTTGGCGGTATTGTGGCGATGTTTTCCGGTTATGCCTATGCGCGCCTGGGGGCGAGCTATCCCAGCAATGGCGGTATTATCGACTTCTTTCGTCGCGGATTAGGCAACGGCGTCTTTTCGCTGGCACTCTCGTTATTGTACCTGTTGACGCTGGCGGTGAGCATCGCCATGGTCGCCCGTGCTTTTGGCGCTTATGCCGTGCAGTTTTTGCATGAAGGCAGTCAGGAGGAGCACCTTATATTGCTCTACGCGTTGGGGATCATTGCGGTGATGACGCTTTTCAACTCCTTAAGCAACCATGCGGTAGGGCGGCTGGAAGTGATCCTCGTCGGCATTAAAATGATGATCCTGTTATTGCTGATTATTGCCGGTGTCTGGTCGCTGCAACCGGCGCATATTTCCGTCTCTGCGCCCCCCAGCTCCGGTGCGTTCTTCTCCTGTATCGGGATAACCTTCCTTGCCTATGCGGGCTTTGGCATGATGGCGAACGCGGCGGATAAAGTGAAAGATCCGCAGATCATTATGCCACGGGCGTTTCTGGTGGCGATTGGCGTTACCACATTGCTTTATATCTCGCTGGCGCTGGTTTTGCTTAGCGATGTATCGGCATTAGAGTTAGAAAAATATGCCGATACCGCCGTAGCGCAGGCTGCTTCTCCGCTGCTCGGGCATGTGGGTTATGTGATCGTCGTCATCGGCGCTTTACTGGCGACGGCTTCAGCCATCAACGCGAACCTGTTCGCCGTGTTTAACATCATGGACAACATGGGCAGCGAACGCGAACTGCCGAAGCTAATGAATAAATCCCTGTGGCGGCAGAGTACCTGGGGCAACATCATTGTCGTGGTGCTGATTATGCTGATGACGGCGGCGCTGAATTTAGGCTCACTCGCCAGCGTTGCCAGCGCCACCTTTTTGATCTGTTATCTGGCGGTGTTTGTGGTGGCGATCCGCCTGCGTCATGATATTCACGCCTCGTTGCCGATTCTTATTGTTGGTACGTTGGTTATGTTGCTGGTGATCGTTGGCTTTATCTACAGCCTGTGGTCCCAGGGCAGCCGTGCGTTGATATGGATTATTGGCGCAATCTTACTCAGCCTTATTGTGGCAATGGTCATGAAGCGCAATAAAACCGTATAACACCTCTCTGTGCGCAGTACAGCCTGTACTGCGCCTTTGTCTTTAATTCAAATTTCCTTTCTTACTCCTTTAATAAATAAGTCACAAAAAAATGATATATACGCGATAAATCTGTGATGCTAATCACTTATTACCGTGGATTATTCTTAATGTGTATGATGGTAATCTAAAAGTCGTAGTGTATTCTAAATAAATAACGTATAAGCTTTTTAGCTGCATTTCTTTGCCCATATCAATGATCGACAAAAGAGATGCACAAGTTATTACCCTTCTTAATAAAATGAGACTGGTTATAAAAACCAGTTAAAATAATGACCTGGAAGGAAGTGACTTATCTATGGCGCGATTCCAGTTTAAAAGCCGTAAAAATAATGGGTTTATTTTTTTAATAAGTTTTATGGTGATGGGAGAAGCTACAATTGCTGCACCGCTGCCACAATGGGCGAACGCCCCAGCGGTAACGCCAGTTGCCCGATTATCTTTACAGGAAAGTATATTACGCGCCTTTGCGCGAAATCCCGACGTCACTCAACAGGCGGCGCAGATAGGCATTGGCGAAGCGCAAATTGATGAAGCCAAAAGTGCCTGGTATCCGCACGTTGGATTAACCGGCAACGCGGGGCCGTCCCGACAAACGGATTCCAGCGGCAGGCTTGATAACAACGTTTCGTATGGCATAACCCTGACACAGCTGGTGTATGACTTTGGTAAAACAAACAACGATATCAATCTGCAAACTGCCGCCCGTGACAGCTACCGCTTTAAATTGATGGCAACCTTAACCGATGTTGCAGAGAAAACGGCGACTGCCTATATGGAAGTCAGTCGTTATCAGGCTTTGTGCGATGCGGCTCAACGCAATATTCACTCGCTGGAAAACGTCTACAACATGGCGGCATTGCGCGCTAACGCTGGCCTGAACTCATCGTCGGATGAATTACAAGCCCAGACGCGCATTGCCGGAATGCGCTCAACGCTGGAGCAATATCAGGCGCAGATGGCAAGCGCCAAAGCGCAACTGGCGGTGCTCACTGGCGTACAGCCGGAGGCGATAGCCGCGCCACCTGCTGAATTAGCCGAGCAGCCGGTATCGCTGAAGAATATTGATTACCAGTCCATCCCGCTGGTGCTGGCGGCAGAAAACTTACGCCAGTCAGCACAGTACGGCGTGGAAAAAACGAAAGCGCAATACTGGCCAACGCTCAGTATTCAGGGGGGTAAAACGCGCTACCAGACCAGCGACCGCTCGTATTGGGATGATCAGCTACAACTGAACGTTAACGCGCCGCTGTATCAGGGCGGCGCAGTTTCAGCCTAGGTGCAACAGGCTGAAGGGCAACAAAAAATCTCTGCCTCGCAGGTCGAACAGGCAAAACTGGATGTGCTGCAACGAGCGTCTGTGGCATATGCCAACTGGACAGGCGCACGGGGTCGCGAAGAAGCCGGTTTAGCACAATCCGAAAGTGCGCACAAAACGCGAGATGTGTACCAAAATGAATATAAATTGGGCAAACGCAGTCTGAATGATCTATTAACCGTCGAGCAAGATGTCTTTCAGGCGCAATCGGCTGAAATAAATGCCAATTATGATGGCTGGGTCGCCGCCGTAAATTATGCCGCTGCGGTGAATAACCTTATTCCATTAGCGGGAATTAAACAGGGCTTATACAACGACTTACCCGACTTGAAATAATCCTGCCATTATTAATATCAGGTATGCCTCGTTGTTAAGTGATTACCTTTGTCTTATTTAGATAAATGGACTCGCTAAGGATATGCGCCATTTATCAGGAATGCCATTATGAGCCTGATTATTGATGTTATTTCGCGTAAAACATCCGTCAAACAAACGCTGATTAATCCTGGCGACGTCACGGTTGTTATTTATGAGCCTTCCGTGGTGCAGGTTCATGCTCAGGCCTCTGCCGTTGCGCGTTACGTCCGTGAAGGAAATGACCTGCTGATCTATATGCAGGACGGCACGGTGATCCGTTGCAACGGTTATTTCCTGCAAGCGGCGAATACCGCTGAACAATCGGAACTGGTGTTTGCCGATGGACAACAGCTCACCCACGTCACCTTTGCCGATACTGCTGCGGGTGGATTAGCCCCCGTAGAACTGACTGCCCAGACCACCGCGATTGAAAGCATTGCGCCATTTCTTGATACCGTTGCTCAGACCAGCGCCTTCCCGTGGGGGTGGCTGGCGGGGGCGGCGGTAGGTGGTGGTGCGCTTGGTGCACTGCTGGCAAGCGGTGGCGATGGCGACTCGAAAACGGAAGTGATTAATAACCCTACGCCACCCGCTGAGCCTGGCAACGCCACTCCATCATTTTTAGTTACCGATAATCAGGGCGATCAGCGCGGCATTCTCGCCACCAATGACATCACCGATGATACCACGCCAACCTTTAGCGGCAGCGGGCAGGCGGGGGCGACTATTCAGATTAAAGACAGTAACGGCAATACTATTGCCAGTACTCAGGTAGACAACAACGGTCACTGGAGTGTCTCGTTACCCACGCAAAGTGCAGGTGAACATACCTGGTCAGTGGTGCAAATTGTCGGCAGTACCATCACTGACGCCGGTTCGATAACGTTAACCATCGACAATAGTCAGGCCAGCGTGCAGGTTGCCACCACCGCAGGCGATAACATTATTAACGCCAGCGAACAGGCCACCGGGTTTACGCTTTCTGGTACCAGTAGCCATCTGGCCCAGGGAACAGAACTCACCGTTACGCTAAACGGCAAAACCTACACCACCAGCGTAGGCGCTAACGGTGCCTGGAGCGTGCAGGTGCCGACCGCCGATGCACAGGCGTTAGGCGAAGGGAATCAGGCAGTGCTGGTCAGCGGGAAAGACGCCACAGGCAATACGGTCACCGGCGCGCAGCTTTTAACGGTCGATACCCAACCGCCAACGCTTGCCATCAACACCATCGCTCAGGACAACATCATCAGTGCTGCGGAACATAACGTCGCGCTGGTACTGAGCGGCACGTCGAATGCAGAAGCGGGGCAAACCGTAACACTGACCGTCAACGGGAAAAGCCATACAGCAACCGTCGGTAGCGACGGAACCTGGCAAGTGACGCTGCCTGCCACGGAAGTCCAGGCGCTGGCGGAGGGTAATTACGCTGTCAATGCCAGTGTCAGCGATCGGGCAGGGAACAGCACCAGCCACAGCGCGAATTTCACGGTAGATACCTCAGCACCCGTGGTCAGTGTTAATACCGTAGCGGGCGACGATATTCTTAATAATGCTGAGCAGGCCGTCGCGCAGATCATCTCCGGACAAGTCAGCGGTGCTTCTCCAGGCGATACGGTAACGGTGAAATTGGGCACTCATGTCCTGACGGGCATTGTGCTGGCAGATGGCAGCTGGAATGTGGCGCTGGACCCAGCGGTAACCCGCACGCTGGATCGCGGAGCCAATACGATTTTCGTCACCGTGACAGATACTGCAGGAAATACCGGCGCGGCGTCTCGAGCAATCACGCTGGTCGGTGTTTCTCCGTTAATCACCATTAACACCGTCTCCGGCGATGACATTATCAGTGGCGCAGAAAAAGGTGCGCCACTGACCCTTACCGGTAGCACTCAACAGGCCGAGACAGGACAAACCGTCACGGTAACCCTGGCTGGACAGAGTTTTACCACTACCGTACAGGCCGATGGCTCCTGGAGTCTGACGATACCTGCCGCCGCGATGGGAAATCTGCCTGACGGCGCGGTGGCGATTACCGCTTCTGTGACGGATCTCAGCGGCAATACCGGCAACACCTCCCGCACCATTACCGTCGACAGCCAGGCCCCGGCGTTGAGCATCGATCCACTGACCGCTGATAACATCATTAACGCCGCCGAAAGTGGGCAGGATCTGCAAATCACCGGCACCACCGACGCCCAGCCGGGGCAGACGGTGACCGTTACGTTGAATGGGCAGACCTATCAGGGCGTCGTGCAGTCCGACGGCACCTGGAGCGTGACCGTTCCCGCCGCCAACGTTGACGCACTGGCTGACGGCAACGCCACGGTCACCGCCAGCGTGAACGATATCGCCGGTAACCCGACCAGCGTCTCACGCGTGGCGTTGGTGGATGCCACGCCGCCGGTGGTGACCATTAATCCGGTGGCGACAGATAACGTTATTAACACGCCGGAACATACCCAGGCACAAATCATCAGCGGCACGGTTACTGGTGCACAGGCTGGCGATATCGTCACCGTGACGTTGAATAATGTGAATTACACCACCGTGGTGGATGCTTCTGGCAACTGGAGTCTGGGCGTTCCGGCCTCGGTGGTCAGTGGGCTGGCGGAGGGCAGTTATCCTGTCAGCGTCTCAGTAACCGACAAAGCTGGAAACACGGGCAGTCAGTCACTGACCGTCACGGTCGATACCGCCGCGCCAGTAATTGGTATTAACACCATTGCTGGCGATGATGTGATAAACGCCAGCGAAAAAGGGGCCGATCTCCAGATTACCGGTACCAGCGATCAGCCAGCCAATACCGCCATCACCGTGACGCTGAACGGGCAAAATTACACCACCACGACCGACGCCTCCGGCAACTGGGGCGTCACCGTTCCCGCATCGGCGGTCACCGCACTGGGCCAGGCCAACTACACGGTAACGGCGGCGGTGACGAGTAATATCGGCAACAGCAACACCGCCAGCCATAACGTGCTGGTCGACAGCGCGCTGCCCGGCGTGACCATTAACCCGGTGGCAACCGACGATATTATTAACGCCGCCGAAGCGGGCGTCGCGCAAACCATCAGCGGGCAGGTGACTGGCGCGGAAGATGGCGACACGGTAACTATTACGTTGGGCGGTAATACTTATACGGCGACGGTGGGCAGCAATCTCACCTGGAGCGTGAGCGTTCCGGCGGCAGATATTCAGGCGCTGGGTAATGGCGATTTAACGGTGAGCGCCTCGGTCACCAATCAAAACGGCAACACCGGCAGTGGCGCGCGGGATATCACCATCGACGCCAATCTGCCCGGTCTGCGGGTCGATACGGTGGCGGGCGATGATGTGGTCAATATCATCGAACACGGGCAGGCGCTGGTGGTCAGCGGCAGCAGCTCGGGGCTGGCTGAAGGCACGCCGCTTACAGTTACGATTAATAATGTGGAATACACCACTGCGGTGCAGGCCGATGGTAGCTGGAGCGTGGGCGTCACGGCGGCGCAGGTTAGCGCCTGGCCTGCGGGGACGGTGTCTATTGCTGTATCCGGGGAAAGTAGCGCCGGAAATCCGATAAGCATTACGCATCCGGTAACGGTGGATCTCACGCCAGCGGCGATCACAATCAACACCATCGCCACGGACGACGTGATTAACGCCGCAGAAAAAGGCGCTAATTTAACCCTTTCCGGCACCACCACTAACGTAGAACCCGGTCAAACCGTCACCGTCACCTTTGGCGGGAAAAATTACACCGCCAGCGTGGCGAGCGATGGTAGCTGGAGCGCCACCGTTCCCGCTGCCGATTTAGCGTTATTAACCGATGGCAGCGCCTCCGCGCAGGCCAGCGTCAGCAATATAAACGGCAATAGCGCCTCGGCGGTGCATAACTACAGCGTCGACAGCAGTGCCCCGACCATCATTATCAATACCGTTGCCAGCGACAATATCGTCAACGCCAGCGAAGCCGATGCGGGTGTGACGGTGAGCGGCACCACCACCGCTGAAGCGGGGCAGATTGTTACGATAACGCTCAATAGTCCAACCGTGCAGACCTATCAGGCAACGGTACAGGCCGATGGCAGCTGGAGTATTAATATTCCGGCGGCAGACCTTGCGGCATTGACCGATGGCAGCCACACCCTGACCGCCACGGTCAATGACAAAGCGGGCAACCCGGCGAGCACCACGCATAATCTGGCGGTGGATCTCACCGTTCCGGTACTCACCATCAACACCATTGCGGGCGACGATATTATTAACGCCGCCGAACACGGGCAGGCGCTGGTGATTTCCGGTTCCAGCACCGGTGGAGAGGCGGGAGATGTCGTCAGCGTCACGCTAAACAGTAAAACCTACACCACGACGCTGGATGCCACCGGTAACTGGAGCGTCGGCGTTCCGGCGGCGGATGTCACCGCGCTGGGCAGCGGCCCGCAAATTGTTACCGCCACGGTGACCGATGCGGCAGGCAACAGCGATAGTGAGACGCACACGGTCATCGTCAACCTTACCGCGCCGACCATTGGCATCAACACCATCGCCACCGATGACGTGATTAACGCCACCGAAAAAGGCGCGGATCTGCAAATTTCCGGCACCAGTAATCAGCCAGCGGGCACCACAATTACGGTGACGCTGAACGGGCAAAATTACACCGCCACGACCGATGCTTCCGGCAACTGGAGCACCACAGTGCCAGCTTCCTCTGTCGGTGCGCTGGGCGAAGCCAGCTACACGGTGACGGCGAACGTCACCGATAGCGCAGGCAACAGCAATTCCGCCAGCCATAACGTGCAGGTCAATACCGCGCTGCCTGGTGTCACCCTTAATCCGGTGGCGAGCGACGATATTATTAACGCCGTCGAATCGGGCGTGGCGCAGACCATCAGCGGGCAGGTGACGGGTGCGGCGGCGGGCGATACGGTTACCGTAACGCTTGGCGGGAAAACCTACACTGCTACCGTGCAGGGGAATTTAAGCTGGAGCGTGGACGTTCCGGCGGCGGATATTCAGGCCATCGGCAATGGCGACCTGACAGTTAATGCCTCGGTGACCAACAGCGTTGGTAATACTGGCAGCGGTTCGCGAGATATTACTATCGACGCCAATTTGCCTGGTCTGCGCGTCGACACCGTGGCGGGCGATGATGTGGTTAACAGCATCGAGCACGGTCAGGCACTGGTGATAACCGGTAGCAGCAGCGGGCTGGCGGCGGGCGCGGCGCTGACGGTGGTGATTAACACGGTCACTTACGCTGCGACAGTATTAGCCGATGGCACATGGAGCGTTGGTGTTCCGGCGGCAGATGTGGGCAACTGGCCTGCGGGGACGGTGAATATCACGGTTTCAGGTGCCACTAGCGCCGGAAACCCGGTCACTATCACTCATCCGGTCACCGTCGATCTGGCGGCGGTGGCGATTTCCATTAACACCGTTTCCGGCGATGATGTGATTAACGCCGCCGAAAAAGGGGCAGATTTAACCCTTTCCGGCAGCACCTCCGGCGTGGAGCCGGGGCAAACGGTCACCGTTACCTTTGGCGGGAAAACCTACACCGCTACCGTAGCGGGCGATGGTAGCTGGACAACCACCGTGCCTGCCGCCGATCTCAGCGCGTTACGCGACGGCGACGCCTCGGTGCAGGCCAGCGTCAGTAACGTTAACGGCAATACGGCTTCGGCAACCCACGCCTACAGCGTCGATGCCACGGCCCCGATGCTTACCATTAACACTATCGCCACCGACGATATTCTGAACGCCGCCGAGGCGGGCAATCCGCTAACCATCAGCGGCAGCAGTAGCGCCGAAGCGGGGCAGACGGTAACCGTCACGCTTAATGGTGTGACTTACACTGGCACTGTCCAGGCGGACGGCAGCTGGAGCGTCAGCGTGCCGACGGCAGATCTCAGCAATCTGACCGCCAGTCAGTACACCGTCAGCGCCTCGGTAAGCGATAAAGCAGGCAACCCGGCGTCCACCACTCACGGGCTGGCGGTGGATCTCACCGTGCCGGTGCTGACCATCAACACCGTCTCCGGCGATGACATCATTAACGCCGCCGAACACGGACAGGCGCTGGTGATCTCCGGTTCCAGCACTGGCGGCGAAGCGGGCGATGTCATCACCGTCACGCTAAACAGTAAAACCTATACCACCACGCTGGACGCTTCCGGCAACTGGAGCGTCGGCGTTCCGCTGGCAGATGTCACCGCGCTTGGCAGCGGTCCGCATACCATCACTGCGGCAATTACCGACGCGGCAGGCAACAGCGATGACGCCAGCCGCACGGTCACTGTGAATCTGACCGCGCCAACCATTGGTATCAACACTATCGCCACGGATGACGTAATTAACGCCACGGAAAAAGGCGCGGATCTGCAAATTACCGGCACCAGTAATCAGCCCGCAGGCACCACAATAACGGTGACGCTGAACGGGCAAAATTACACCGCCATAACAGATGCTTCCGGCAACTGGAGCGCCACGGTGCCAGCGTCAGCGGTCAGTGCATTGGGTGAGGCCAACTACACGGTAACCGCGAACGTCACCGACAGCGCAGGCAACAGCAATTCCGCCAGCCATAACGTGCTGGTCAACAGCGCGCTGTCTGGCGTCACCATTAATCCGGTGGCGAGTGACGATATTATCAACGCTGCGGAATCGGGCGTGGCGCAGACCATCAGCGGCCAGGTGACGGGTGCGGCGGCGGGCGATACGGTTACCGTTACGCTGGGCGGCAACACCTACACCGCCACGGTGCAGGCCAACTTAAGCTGGAGTGTTAGCGTGCCAGCGGCGGATATTCAGGCGCTGGGTAACGGCGACCTGACAGTTAACGCCTCGGTCACCAATAGCGTTGGCAATACCGGCAGCGGTTCGCGCGATATCACGATCGACGCCAATCTGCCTGGCTTACGGGTCGATACCGTGGCGGGCGATGATGTTATTAACAGCATTGAGCACAATCAGGCGCTGGTGATCACCGGGAGCAGCACCGGACTGACGGCAGGAACCGCGTTAACGGTTGTGATCAACAACGTCACTTACGCCGCGACGGTGTTAGCCGACGGCACGTGGAGCCTCGGTATTCCGGTGGCAGACGTCAGCAACTGGCCTGCGGGTACGGTGGATATTACGGTAAGCGGCATCAACAGCGCCGGAACAACCTCCACCATTACCCATCCGGTCACTGTCGATCTGACGGCGGTCGCCATCACCATTAACACCCTGTCCGGCGATGATGTGATCAATGCCGTCGAAAAAGGCGAAACGCTGGTCGTAAGCGGCAGCACCAGCGGTGTGGAAGCTGGGCAAACGGTGACTGTCACCTTTGGTGGCAAAAATTACACCACCACTGTGGAATCTAACGGTAGCTGGACGGTGAATGTGCCGCCTGCCGATCTCGCTTCGCTGCCGGACGGCGCGGGCAACGTGCAGGCGAGCGTCAGCAACATTAACGGTAACAGCGCCCAGGCCGATCGCTCGTACAGCGTCGATGCCACCGCGCCGCTTGTGACCATCAACACCATCGCCAGCGACGATATTCTCAACGTGAGTGAAGCGGGTGCGGGGATCACCATCAGCGGCACCACCACGGCGCAGGCCGGGCAGACGCTGACCGTCACGCTCAATAACAACACGTACCAGACCACCGTCCAGGCGGATGGCACCTGGAGCGTGAATGTTCCGGCAACGGATTTAAGCGGATTAACCGCCAGCAGTTATACCGTGACTGCGACGGTGAGCGACAAAGCGGGCAACCCGGCAAGCGCCGATCATGCGCTGGCGGTGGACGTTACCGCGCCGGATCTCACCATTAACACCGTCGCGGGCGATGACATCATCAACGCTATCGAACACGGGCAGGCGCTGGTGGTGAGCGGCACCAGCACGGGCGCGGCGGCAGGCGATGTGGTGACCGTCTCGCTCAACGGCAAAAACTACACCACCACGCTGGATGCCTCTGGTAACTGGAGCGTCGGTATCCCGGCGGCAGATGTGACGGCGCTGGCAACCGGAAGCAAGACGATTACCGCCAGCCTGAGCGATCGCGCGGGCAACAGCGACAGCACGACTCACGATGTGACCGTTGATCTCAGCGGCCCGACGCTGACCATCAGTACCGTCTCCGGCGATGACATTATTAATAATGCGGAGAAAACCCAGGATCTGACCATCAGCGGCGGCTCCAGCGGTCTGGCGGCAGGCACCACTGTCACCGTGATGTTGAACGGCCTGGCGTACAGCGCCACCACCGACGGTTCCGGCAACTGGAGCGTTACCGTGCCTGCTTCGGCAGTCGGCGCACTGGGCGAGGCAGTGTATCAGATTAGCGCCAGCGCCACCGACAGCACGGGCAACAGCGGCAGTACCACCCATACGGTGAATGTCGAATCGCTCCTGCCTGGGGTGATTATTAATACCGTGGCGGGCGATGACATTATCAACGCCGCTGAAATCGTTGTGGCGCAGACCATCAGCGGTCAGGTCACGGGAACGGCGGCTGCGGGGAACACGGTGACGGTCACTATTGGCGGCAATCAATACACCGCCACCGTGCAGTCAGATTTAAGCTGGAGCGTCAGCGTACCTGCGAACGTTTTGCAGGCGCTGGGCAACGGTGAACTGACCATCAGCGCCTCGGTGACTAATGGCGTGGGTAATACTGGCACCACAACACACGACATCGTGATAGACGCCAACCTGCCAGGTCTGCGCGTCGATACCGTAGCAGGCGATGATGTGGTCAATATTATCGAGCACGGTCAGGCGTTGGTAGTCACCGGTAGCAGTACCGGACTGGCGGTGGGGGCGGCGTTGACGGTAGTGATCAACGGCGTCACCTATGGCGCAACGGTACTCGTCGATGGCACCTGGAGCGTCGGTGTTCCGGCGGCAGATGTCACAAACTGGCCTGCGGGGACGGTCAATATTGCCGTCTCTGGCACTAACACTGCCGGAACCACAACCAGCATTACTCATCCGGTCACGGTCGATCTCGCTACCGTGGCGATTACCATCAACACACTTTCCACTGACGATGTAATTAATGCCGCCGAAAAAGGCAGCGATTTGCAGCTTTCCGGCACCACCTCCGGCGTGGAAGCGGGGCAAACCATCACCGTTATCTTCGGCGGCAAAAGCTACACCACCACGGTTGCCACGGGTGGCACCTGGGGGCTAACGATTCCAGCCGCCGATCTCGCAACCTTGCCGGACGGCGCAGCAAACGTCCAGGCCAGCGTCAGCAGCGTCGCAGGCAACATCGCCCAGGCAACGCATGTTTATAGCGTCGATGCCACCGCGCCATCCGTTACCATCAACACCATCGCCAGCGACGATATTCTTAACGCCGCCGAAGCCGGATCGGCGCTGACCATCAGCGGCACCAGCACGGCGGAAGCCGGGCAGACGGTGACCGTGACGCTAAACGGCGTTAATTACAGCGGGAACGTGCAGGCAGACGGAAGCTGGAGCGTTAGCGTACCAACTGGCGATTTAGCCAACCTTACCGCCAGCCCCTATACGGTGAGCGCGGCGGTCAGCGACAAAGCCGGAAATCCGGCTTCGGCGACGCATAACCTGACGGTGGATCTCGTTGCGCCGGTCGTTACCATCAACACGGTAGCGGGCGATGACATCATTAACTCCACGGAACACGGACAGGCGCAGATTATCAGCGGCTCAGCAACGGGCGCGACGACGGGTAACACGGTTTCCGTGACGATTGGCACGACTACCTATACCACCGTGCTGGACGCCAACGGCAACTGGAGCATCGGCGTGCCTGCCAGCGTGATTTCCGCACTGGCGCAGGGCGATGTAACCATTACCGCCACGGTCACCGACTCCGCCGGCAACAGCGGCACAGCCTCGCACGTTGTCAGCGTGGCGCTCGGCTCGCCGGTGCTCGCTATAAACACCATCGCCGTCGATGACATTATTAATGCCACGGAGAAAGGCACAGATCTGGCTATTTCCGGCACCAGCGACCAGCCTGCAGGCACGCAGATTACCGTTACGCTCAACGGGCAAAATTACACCACCACTGCCGATGCTTCCGGGAACTGGAGCGTGACCGTTCCGGCGTCACGGGTGAGCGCCCTCGGTGAAGCCACTTATACGGTGACTGCCGCCGCCACTGACGCCGATGGCAACAGCGGTTCCGCCAGCCATAACGTACAGGTTAATACCGCGCTGCCTGGCGTCACCATTAACGTGGTGGCAACGGACGATATTATTAACGCTGCCGAAGCAGGGACAGATCAAACTATCAGCGGGCAGGTGACGGGGGCTACGGCAGGCGATACGGTGACCGTCACGCTCGGCGGGGCGACTTACACTGCCACGGTGCAGGCGAATTTAAGCTGGAGCGTCGATGTTCCGGCCTCCGCGCTACAGGCGTTGGGCAACGGTGAGCTGACCATTTCGGCTTCGGTAACGAACAGCGTAGGCAATACCGGTAACGGCACGCGTGAAATCACCATCGACGCGAATCTGCCCGGTCTGCGGATTGACACCGTGGCGGGCGATGACGTGGTCAATATTATCGAGCACGGACAGGCGCTGGTGATTACCGGCAGCAGCTCCGATCTGGCAGCGGGCAGCAACGTCACGCTGACCATTAACGGGCAAACCTATGTTGCGGCGGTACTGGCGGATGGCTCATGGAGCGTCGGCGTTCCGGCGGCAGATGTCAGCGCCTGGCCTGCGGGGACGGTCACAATTACGGCGAGCGGCAACACCACCGCCGGAAATCCGGTCAGCGTTACGCATCCGGTGACTGTCGATCTCACTGCGGTGGCGGTCAGCATCAACGCCATTACTGCCGATGACGTGATTAACGCTGCCGAAAAAGGCGCGGCGTTAACGCTCTCTGGCAGCACTTCTGGTGTGGAGGCCGGGCAAACGGTCACCGTCACCTTTGGCGGCAAAACTTACAGCGCCACGGTGGCTGCGAATGGTTCCTGGAGCACCTCGGTTCCGGCGGCAGATATGGCGGCCCTGCGTGATGGCGATGCCAGCGCACAGGCCAGAGTCAGCAATGTTAACGGCAACAGCGCCACCACTACTCACGCTTACAGCGTCGATGCCAGCGCGCCAACGGTGGCCATTAACACTATTGCAGGCGACGATATTCTTAACGCCGCCGAAGCGGGTGCTGCGCTGACTATCACTGGCAGCAGCACGGCGGAAGCGGGGCAGACGGTGACCGTCACCCTCAATGGCGAAAACTATACTGGCACGGTTCAAACGGACGGTAGCTGGAGCGTCAGCGTACCGCCAGCCGACTTAAGCGCCCTGACCGCCAGCAACTACACCGTTAGTGCGGCGGTGAGCGACAAAGCCGGAAACCCGGCCTCGGTTAATCACAACCTGACGGTGGATACTTCCGTTCCGGTCGTCACCATCAACACGGTGGCAGGCGATGATGTGATCAACGCGACGGAACACGCCCAGGCGCAGATTATCAGCGGTTCCGCCACGGGTGCTACAACCGGTAGCACCGTGACGGTGACTATCGGCACAAATACCTTCACCACGGTACTGGATGCCAGCGGTAACTGGAGCGTCGGCGTCCCGGCAAGCGTCGTCTCGGCGCTGGCGAACGGCACGGTGACCATTAACGCCAGCGTCACCGATGCCGCCGGAAACAGCGGCAGCGCCACGCATCAGGTGATGGTCAATACTGGCCTGCCGTCAATTACCTTTAACGCCATCAGCGGCGATAACGTCCTGAACGCCGATGAAAAAGGCCAGCCGTTGACCATTAGCGGTAGCAGTACGGGGTTGGCGACCGGCGCAGAGGTTACCGTCACACTCAACGGTCATAACTACAGCGCTACCACCGACGCGGCGGGCAACTGGACGTTAACCGTGCCGGTGAGCGATCTGGCGGCTCTAGGCCAGGCCAACTATATCGTCAGCGCCAGCGCCACCAGTGCGGCAGGCAACACCGCCAGTAGCCAGGCGAATTTACTGGTCGACAGCGGCCTGCCGGGTGTCACCATTAACACCGTCGCGGGCGACGATATTATCAACGCCGCCGAAGCGGGTGCGGGCCAGACCATCAGTGGGCAGGTGACGGGCGCGGCGGCAGGCGATACGGTCACCGTGACGCTGGGCGGCAACACTTACACCACCACGGTACAGGGCAACTTAAGCTGGAGTATCAGCGTTCCGGCAGCCGATCTCCAGGCGTTGGGCAATGGCGATTTGACCATTAACGCTTCGGTTACCAACGCGAATGGCAATACGGGCAGCGGTACGCGGGATATCACCATCGATGCCAACCTGCCAGGGCTGCGCGTGGATACGGTGGCGGGCGATGATATTGTCAACAGCATTGAACACGGGCAGGCGCTGGTAATCACCGGCGGCAGTAGCGGCCTGAATGCAGGCGCAGCGCTGACGGTCACCATCAACGGTGTGGCCTATGCCGCCACGGTACAGGCAGACGGGAGCTGGAGTGTCGGCATTCCAGCGGCAAACGTTAGCGCCTGGCCTGCGGGGGCGTTAACCGTTGACGTGACAGGCCAGAGCAGCGCCGGAAATCCGGTCAGCGTCAGCCATCCGTTCACCGTCGATTTAACGGCGGTGGCAATCAGCATCAACACCGTTGCCAGCGATGACGTAATTAACGCCGCCGAGAAAGGTGCCGACCTGACCCTTTCTGGCAGCACCAGCGGAATTGAAAGCGGGCAAACCGTTACCGTCACTTTTGGCGGTAAAACCTACACTGCAAGCGTCGCCGCCAACGGGAGCTGGAGTGTGAACGTTCCAGCGGCAGATCTGGCAACCCTGCCAGACGGCGCGGCGAACGTGCAGGCTAGTGTCAGCAGCGCGAGCGGTAACAGTGCCTCGGCGACCCATGCGTATAGCGTTGACGCCAGCGCACCGACGCTCACCATTAACACCATCGCCAGCGACGATATTCTTAACGCCACGGAGGCGGGAAACCCGCTCACCATCAGCGGCACCAGCACCGCCGAAACCGGGCAGACGGTCACCGTGACCCTTAACGGCGCAACCTACAGCGGTAATGTGCAGGCGGACGGTAGCTGGAGCGTCAGCGTTCCCACTTCAGCCCTGGGCGTGCTAAGTGCAAGCAATTATACCGTCAGCGCTACGGTCAACGACAAAGCGGGCAACCCCGGCAGCGCCAGCCATAATCTGGCGGTAGACACCACCGCGCCGGTTCTTACCATTAACACCGTGGCAGGCGATGACATCATCAACGACGCTGAACACGCTCAGGCGCTGGTGATTTCCGGCACCAGCACGGGCGGGGAAGCGGGCGATGTGGTGAGCGTTGTGCTCAACGGCAAAACCTACACCACCACCCTGGATGCCTCCGGCAACTGGAGCGTTGGCGTTCCAGCGGCGGATGTTGCGGCACTCGGTAGCGGTGCGCAGACCATCACAGCCAGCGTCAGCGATCGGGCGGGTAATAGCGACGACGCCAGCCGCACCGTGACCGTCAGCCTCAGCGCGCCAGTGATTAGCATCAACACCATCGCGGGCGATGATGTGATCAACGCGACGGAAAAAGGATCTGATCTGGCGCTTTCCGGCACCAGCGATCAGCCTGCGGGTACGGCGATCACCGTTACGCTGAACGGACAAAACTACAGCGCCACTACCGACGCCTCCGGCAACTGGAGCGTAACCGTGCCCGCCTCGGCGGTCAGTGCGCTGGGCGAAGCCACCTACAGCGTGACGGCGAGCGTCACCAATGCTCAGGGTAACAGCAGCACCGCCAGCCATAACGTGCAGGTCAATACCGCGCTACCGGGCGTTACCATTAATCCGGTGGCGACGGACGATATTATTAACGCCGCAGAAGCAGGCAGCGCGCAAACTATCAGCGGCCAGGTAACCGGTGCGGCGGCGGGCAGCACCGTCACCGTTGAACTGGGCGGTAAAACTTACACCGCCACCGTCCAGGCTGATTTAAGCTGGAGTGTGAGCGTACCTGCCGCCGACTGGCAGGCGCTGGGTAACGGTGAGTTAACCGTTGACGCCTCGGTAACCAACGCCGTTGGCAACACCGGCAGCGGCACGCGCGATATCACCATCGATGCCAGTCTGCCCGGCCTGCGGGTGGATACCGTCGCGGGTGATGATGTGGTCAATATTATCGAACACGCTCAGGCGCAGGTGATCACCGGCACCAGCTCCGGCTTTGCGGCAGGCACGGCGCTGACCGTGGTGATAAATAACCAAACTTACGCCGCCACGGTACTGGCGAACGGCAGCTGGAGCGTCGGCGTTCCGGCGGCGGATGTCAGCAACTGGCCTGCGGGAACGCTGAACATTACCGTTAGCGGCGCGAACAGTGCCGGAACGCAAACCAGCATTACCCATCCGCTGACAGTTGATCTCACCACCGTCGCCGTCAGCATAAACAGCATCACCAGCGATGATGTGATTAACGCCGCCGAAAAAGGCGCGGCGCTAACGCTCTCCGGCAGCACGTCCGGCGTCGAAGCGGGGCAAACCGTTACCATTACTTTTGGCGGTAAAACCTACACCACCACGGTGGCGGCAAACGGTAGCTGGAGCACCACCGTTCCGGCGGCGGATATGGCGGCCCTGCGTGACGGCGATGCCAGCGCCCAGGTGCGGGTGACTAACGTCAACGGCAACAGCGCCACGGCAACGCATGAATACAGCGTCGATAGCGCCGCGCCAACGGTGACCATCAACACCATTGCCAGTGATAACATCATCAACGCCAGCGAAGCGGCGGCGGGCGTAACGGTGTCCGGCACCAGCACGGCGGAGACGGGGCAGACGCTGACCGTCACGCTTAACGGCACTAACTACCAGACCACGGTGCAGGCAGACGGCAGCTGGAGTTTAACGCTGCCCGCCAGCGACTTAACCGCACTTGCCAATAACGGCTACACCCTGACCGCCACGGTCAGCGATCAGGCGGGTAACCCTGGCAGCGCCAGCAAAGGTGTGACCGTTGATACCACTGCGCCGGTGATCAGTTTCAACACCGTGGCGGGCGATGATGTGATTAACAACGTCGAACACACTCAGGCGCAGATTATCAGCGGCACCGCCTCGGGTGCGGTCGCGGGCGACCGCCTGGTGGTGACCATCGCCGGGCAGCAGTATGTCACCAGCACCGATGCCAGCGGCAACTGGAGCGTTGGCGTGCCTGCCAGCGTGATTTCCGGCCTTGCGGACGGCACGGTGACCATCAGCGCCACCATTACCGATAGCGCAGGCAACAGCAGCACGCAGACGCACAACGTGCAGGTAAACACGGCGGCAGTGTCGCTCTCGGTCAGCACCATCAGCGGCGATAATATTATTAACGCCGCCGAAGCGGGCAGTGCGCTGACCCTGATCGGCACAGGAACGAACTTTGCCGCAGGTACAGTAGTGACCGTATTGCTTAACGGCAAAGGCTACAGCGCTACCATTCAGAACAACGGGAGCTGGAGTGTGAACGTGCCTGCGGCGGACGTTGCAGCACTGGCGGATGGCACCAGCTACACGGTTAGCGCCTCCGCGCAGGACAGCGCCGGAAACAGCGCCACGGCCTCGCGCAGCGTGGCGGTGGATCTCACCGCGCCGGTTATCAGCATCAACACCGTTTCGACGGACGACCGACTCAACGCCGCCGAACAACAGCAGCCGTTAACCCTTAACGGCTCGACCAGCGCGGAAGTAGGGCAGACGGTCACCGTCACCTTTGGCGACAAAACCTATACCGCCACGGTTGCCGCCAATGGCACCTGGGCGCTTAACGTGCCTGCGGCGGATCTTGCCGCGCTCGGGCAGGGCGCGCAGACTATTACCGCCAGCGTGAACGATCGCGCGGGCAATCCCGGTCAAACCACGCACGCCCTGACCGTCGATACCGTTGCGCCCACGGTGACCATCGCCACGGTGGCGGGTGACGATATTATCAACAACGCCGAGCAGCTTGCCGGGCAGACCATCAGTGGCACCACCACCGCTGAAGTGGGCCAGACGGTGACCGTCACCTTTAACGGTCAGAGCTGGACTGCAACGGTCGGCAGCGGCGGAAGCTGGTCGATGTTTATTCCGGCGCAGCAGTTTGCCGGATTAAGCGACGGCAGCTACACCATTAGCGCGACGGTTAGCGATCAGGCCGGAAACCCCGGCAGCGCCAGCCGTGGCGTGACGCTGAACGGCGACGTCCCCTCCGTCACCATCAACACCTTTGCGGGCGATGATGTGGTGAATGCAGCGGAGCACGGCTCGTCGCTGGTGATCAGCGGCACCACCACCGCACCCATCGGGCAGACGCTGACCCTGACTTTAAACGGCAAAACCTACACCACTACGGTGCAAACGGGCGGTAGCTGGAGCTACACCCTCGGCAGCGCCGATGTCACCGCGCTGGCGGACGGCAATGCCTATGTGATTAACGCCTCGGTGAGCAACGCCATTGGCAATACCGGTAGCAGCAATCACACCATTACTGTCGATCTCAGCGCCCCGGCGATGGGCATTAATATCGATTCCCTGCAAGCCGACACTGGGCTTAGCGCCAGCGACTTTATCACCAGCGTCAGTCCGGTGGTGGTCAACGGCTCGCTCACCGCCGCGCTTGCCAGTAACGAGACGGCGCAAATCAGTATCGACGGCGGCGTAACCTGGACCACGCTCACCGTTACCGGCACGACCTGGCGCTATAACGACAGCCGCACGCTGACCGATGGCAACTATCTCTATCAGGTGCGGGTGATTGACGCAGCGGGCAACGTCGGTGCCACCGACAGCCAGAATGTGGTGATCGACACCACCGCGCCAGACCCAGCGGTGAAAACCATCGCCATTAGCGCGATCACCACCGATACTGGCTTGATCACTAACGATTTTGTCACCAGCGACACGACGCTTGCGGTGAGCGGCACGCTGGGCGCGGCGCTTTCTGCTGGTGAGTTCGCGCAAATCAGCATCGACGGCGGCACCACCTGGCAGAATCTTTCGGTAAGCGGCTTAACCTGGACATATCTTGACGGGCGCACGCTGAGCGACGGCAACTACAACTATCAGGTGCGGGTGATCGACACCGCCGGAAATATCGGCGCGACCGCCAGCCAGATAGTCACTGTGGACACCACCGCGCCGCTGGCGAGCAAAACCATCGCCATTGCGGGCATTAGCGATGACACCGGGTTAAGCAGCAGCGATTTTGTTACTCGCGACACCACGCTGACCGTGCGCGGCACGCTCGGCGCGGCGCTGGCGGCAGACGAACGGGCGCAAATCAGCCTCGACGGCGGTGTCACCTGGACCACGTTAACCGTTATCGGCACCAGTTGGAGCTATGCCGATGGTCGCACACTGACCGACGGCACCTGGAACTACACGGTGCGGGTGGTGGATCTGGCGGGGAACGTTGGGCAGACCGCAACGCAAAATGTGGTGGTCGACACCACCAGCCCGGAAGCGGCGAAAAGTATCACCATTACCGGTATCAGCGATGACACCGGAGCCAGCAGCAGCGATTTTATTACCAGCGACACCTCGCTTACCGTGCGCGGCGTATTGGGGGCGGCGCTCGGCGCTAACGAGTTCGCGCAAATCAGTACCGACAACGGCGCAACCTGGGTGAACGTGACCGTCGCCGCAGACGGCCTTAACTGGAGTTACGTTGACGGGCGTACGCTCACCAACGGCACCACCACCTGGCAGGTGCGGGTAGTCGATCTTGCGGGCAACGTTGGCGCAACCGGCAGCCAGTCGGCGCAGATTGACACCGTGAACCCGGCGCAGGTGCTCACCATCGCCAGCATCAGCACCGACACGGGTAGCTCGGCAACTGACTTTATCACCAGCGATACCTCGCTCACGCTGACTGGTTCGCTGGGGGCGGGGCTTGCCAGCGGCGAAGTGGCGCAGATTAGCCTCGACGGCGGCGCGACCTGGATCACGCTCACCACCAACGGCACGCAGTGGACCTACACCGACGGCCGCACGCTGACCGACGGCAGCTACGTTTATCAGGTGCGGGTGCTGGATCTGGCGGGAAATACCGGTCCGGTGGTGTCGAAAACGGTGGTGGTCGATACGATTAACCCCACCGCGACGCCGACCATTGTGTCGTACACTGATGACGTCGGGCAGCGGCAGGGGACATTAAGCAGTTCGCAGGCCACCGACGACACTACGCCATTGCTGAACGGCGTGCTCTCCGCGCCGCTTGCCAGCGGTGAAGTGGTTTACCTCTACCGCAACGGCCTGCTGTTAGGCGCGGTGACGATGGTCGGCGCGCTGAACTGGACCTACAGCGACAGCGGGCTGGTCAGCGGTGCCTACACCTACAGCGCGCGAGTGGTGGATTTGGCGGGGAATATCACCTCCTCCAGTGATTTTGTCCTGACGGTCGATACCTCTATTCCGACCACGCTGGCGCAAATTACCAGCCAGACCACGCGCGATACCACGCCGATTATCAGCGGGGTGATCACCGCCGCGCTTGCCAGCGGGCAGTATGTTGAAGTGGTGATCAACGGCAAAACCTACACCTCTGAACCGGGCGGTGCGGTGGTGGTCGATCCGGCGCACAACACCTGGTATGTACAGTTGCCGGATACCGACGCGCTGGCGGCTTCTGCGACCGCCTATAACGTCACCGCGCAGGTAAAAAGCTCGGCGGGCAACGGCAATAACGCCAATATTAGCAATGGCACGGTGACGGTTAACGCGGCGATTGATTACACACCGACCTGGACCACCGCCAGCAAAACCACCGCCTGGGGGCTGACCTACGGCCTCGACTCGCACGGGATGTGGACGGTGCTGGCAAACCAGCAGGTAATGCAATCGACTGACCCACTCACCTGGTCGAAGACCGCGCTGACGCTGTATCAGAGCGGCAACAACTATGCCACCAGCTCCATCGCCGATTACGACCGTAACGGTACGGGCGATCTGTTTATCACCCGTGATGACTACGGTACAGGCTATATCAACGGCTTTACCAATAACGGCGATGGCACCTTTTCCAGCGCTATTCAGGTCACCGTCGGCACCCTGACGTGGTACGGCTCGATTGTGGCATTTGATAAAGAGGGCGACGGCTATCTCGACTTCTGGATTGGTGACGCGGGCGGGCCGGACTCCAACACCTTCCTGTGGAACAACGCAGGTACGCTGGTAGGTAACTCCACCACGTCGAACAGCGGCGGTAGCGCCACGGTGGGCGGGGCGGTGACGGGGTATCTTTCGCTCAACGAAGGTTCTGGCGTCGATCTGAACAATGACGGCAGGATCGACCTGGTTCAGCACACCTATAACCTGAACAACTATTACACGCTATCTTCGCTCATCAACCAGGGGAATGGGACGTTTGTCTGGGGGCAGAACACCATTAACACCTTCCTCAGCACGGCAGCACGGCGGGCAGCGGTGGTAACTCGACGTCTGTCTCCATGACCTGGGCCGATTTCGATGGCGACGGCGATATGGACCTCTTCCTGCCTGCCAGCCAGGGAAGAGCTAACTACGGCTCGCAGTTATTCAACACCAACGGCGTGCTGGGCAGTCCGGTGGCGGTGGGCGCAACGGCAACCACCTACGCCAGCCAGTTTAGCGTGGCGGTGGACTGGAACCACGACGGCCTGATGGATATCGCCCGTATCGCCCAGACCGGACAATCGTATCTTTACACCAACGTTGGTGGTGCCAGCAACTGGACACAATCAGCCCTCGGCGGCAGCCAGAGCGGTACCACCAGCGGCGTGGCGGCAATGGACTACGACTGGGACGGCGCGGTGGATGTGCTGGTGACCAAACAGTCGGGCAGCGTGTTCCTGATCCGCAACACCAACACGGTGAGCTACGGCACTTCGCTACACCTGCGCATCACCGATCCCAACGGCATTAACGTCTATTACGGCAATACCGTGAAGCTGTACAACTCGGCGGGGGTGCTGGTCGCCACGCAAATCATTAACCCGCAGTCGGGGATGGGGGTTAACGACACCTCGGCGCTGGTCAACTTCTACGGGCTGAATGCCGGAGAAACCTACAACGCGGTGCTGATCAAATCCACCGGCACCACCGCCAGCAATATCGACCAGACGGTCAACACCAGCTGGGGCGGTTTACAGGCCACCGATGCCACTCACGCTTACGATCTCAGCGCCGAAGCGGGTACCGCGAGCAACAACGGCAAGTTCGTCGGCACCGGTTATAACGACACCTTCTTTGCCACCGCAGGCACCGACACTTACGACGGCTCCGGCGGCTGGGTGTACAGCTCCGGCACCGGAACCTGGCTTGCGAACGGCGGCATGGATGTGGTTGATTTCCGCCTCTCGACGGTGGGCGTGACCGCGAACTTAAGCAGCACCGCCGCGCAGGCCACCGGCTTTAACACCTCGACATTTACCAATATCGAAGGGATATCCGGCTCGAATTTTAACGACACTCTGACCGGCAGCAGCGGCGATAACCAACTGGAAGGGCGCGGCGGTAACGACACGCTCAACATCGGCAACGGCGGCCACGACACCTTGCTCTATAAACTGCTCAACGCCAGCGACGCGACCGGCGGCAACGGCTCAGACGTGGTGAATGGCTTTACGGTAGGGACATGGGAAGGCACCGCCGACACCGATCGCATTGATATCCGCGAGTTGTTACAGGGCAGCGGCTACACCGGCAACGGTAAAGCCAGCTACGTCAACGGCGTGGCAACGCTGGATGCGCAGGCCGGAAACATCGGTGATTTTGTCAAAGTCACCCAGAGCGGCAGCGACACCATCGTACAGATCGACCGCGACGGCACGGGCGGCACTTTTGCGACAACTAACGTGGTCACGCTGACGGGCGTGCACACCGACCTCGCCACTTTGCTGGCGAATCATCAGTTGATGGTGGTGTAGATAATGAAAAAAAATGCCCAGTCCGTGGAAGCCTGGCTGGAGGCGATGATCGCCGTGGCGCGTTATTACCGCCTCGATTTTTCTCAGGAGAACGTGCGCGCAACCGTCAACTGGGAGCGCGACAGCAAGCGGGAAGAGTTGCTCACCGATATGGCGCGGCAGTTGGGAATGGGGTTACGGTTGGTGGAGTTCTCCGCCGACTCGCTTAACCCCTGGCGGCTGCCGCTGATCGCGGTATTTGATAATCAGCAGATTGGCGTGATCACCCGCCGCGATAATCACGACAATATCAGCGTTCAGTTCAGCGGTGACGAAGGGCTGGAAACCACGCTTAACGTTACGGATATTGAAGATAACATCGTCGAACTGGCGCTGTTGCGCCCGCTCAGCGCTATTCCTGACGCGCGGGTAGACGACTATATTCGCCCGTATCAGGCGAACTGGTTCTGGAATCTCTCGCTAAAAGACTGGCGGCGCTATGGCGATATTATGCTGGCGTCACTGGTGGCGAACGTGCTGGCGCTTGCGGCGATGATTTTCTCGATGCAGGTTTACGACCGCGTCGTTCCGGCGCAATCGTACCCGACGCTATGGGTGCTGTTCGCCGGGGTGATGATGGCGATCCTGTTTGAGTTCTGTATGCGCATGGTGCGCACACATCTTTCGGATGTGATCGGCAAGCGGGCGGATCTGCGTATTTCGGATCGCGTTTTTGGTCATGCGCTACGGCTTAAAAACAACGTGCGATCGAAATCCACCGGATCGTTTATCTCGCAGATCCGCGAACTGGAATCGGTGCGGGAGCTGATTACTTCCACCACCATCGGCGCGGTGGCGGATCTGCCGTTCTTCCTGCTGTTTGTTTTTATTTTGTGGATGATCGGCGGTTGGCTGGTGCTGGTGGTTTTACTGGCGCTGCCCTTGCTGGTGATCCCAGGCCTGCTGGTGCAACGCCCGCTGGCGCGTCTGGCGAACGAAGGGATGCGCGAATCAGCGGTACGCAACGCTACGCTGGTGGAGGCCGTGCAGTCGATTGAAGACATTAAACTGCTGCGCGCCGAACAGCGTTTTCAGAATCAGTGGAACCACACCAACGACGTGGCGTCATCTATCAGCATGAGGCAACGTTTTCTCACCGGGCTACTGCTCACCTGGACCCAGGAAGTGCAGTCCATCGTTTACGTGGTGGTGCTTCTGGTGGGCTGCTTTATGGTGATGAACGGCGACATGACTACCGGCGCACTGGTCGGGACGACGATCCTGGCTTCGCGCACCATCGCGCCGCTGTCGCAGATATCCGGCGTGCTCTCGCGCTGGCAGCAGGCGAAAGTGGCGCGCAACGGACTTGATGAACTGATGAAGCGCCCGGTGGATCAGCCGGAACACGGCAAACTGGTGCATAAAGCGGTGCTACACGGCAATTATCAGTTCAGCAACGCTATCTTTTATTACGACGAAGAAGAGAAAATTGCCGATGTGGCGATTGGCAAACTCAACATTCAGGCCGGAGAGAAAATCGCCATTCTTGGGCGCAACGGCGCGGGTAAATCAACGCTACTGCAAATGCTCGCCGGAATGCGTATCGCACAGCAGGGGCAGGTGCTGCTGGATAACATCAGCATCGGTCAGCTTGATCCGGCGGATCTGCGCCGCGACATGGGGCTGCTGAGCCAGACCGGGCGACTGTTCTTCGGTTCGCTGCGGGAAAACCTCACCATGGGGATGCCGGAAGCCAGCGATGAAGATATCGAACGCGCGTTAACGCTAAGTGGCGCGCTGCCCTTTGTGCAGAAGCAGAAAAACGGCCTCAACTACATGATTCAGGAAGGGGGATTTGGCCTCTCTGGTGGTCAGCGGCAAACGCTGCTGCTGGCACGGCTACTCATCTCTCAACCCAATATCGTGCTGCTCGATGAACCCAGCGCCTCGCTGGACGAAATGGCGGAAGCGTATTTAATCGAACAACTGAAACAGTGGATTGGGCATCGCACGCTGGTCATCGCTACTCACCGCACGGCGATGCTGCAACTGGTGGACAGGATCATCGTGATGGATCAGGGGCGGATTGTGATGGATGGCGCGAAAGAGGCCATTTTGCGTGAACAGAGCGAACCCACGGCGCGACGGGTGGTGTTGCAGGAGAAGAATAAGGGGTCTGCCGCATGAACGGACAACTGCAATACAACCGTGGCCTGACTGAACCCCGCTTGCCGCGTTCGGCGCTGGCGGTACGCGTTACCGCTGTGATGCTGCTCTGTTTTCTCGGCTGGGCGTGGTACTTCCAGCTTGATGAAGTCACCACCGGCAGCGGCACGGTAGAACCCTCCGGGCGCGAACAGGTGGTGCAGTCGCTGGAAGGCGGAATTCTGTATCATCTCGACGTCAAGGTTGGCGATATTGTTGAACAGGGCCAGTCGCTGGCGCAGCTTAACCGCACCAAAACGGAATCCGACGTCCAGGAAGCAATGTCGCGGCTGTACGCGGCGCTGGCAACCTCGGCGCGGCTGCGGGCGGAAGTGAGTAATAAACCGCTGGTCTTCCCTGACGAACTGAATAAATTCCCCGAACTTATCGAGTCGGAAACGGCGTTGTACAACACTCGCCGCGACGGGTTGAACAAAGCCACCACCGGGCTGACGCAGGGGATTAGCCTGGTCAACCGTGAACTGGCGATGACCCAGCCGCTGGTAAAACAGGGGGCGGCGAGCAGCGTTGAAGTGCTGCGCCTGCAACGCCAGGCCAATGAACTGGAAAACAAACTTAGCGACGTGCGCACGCAATACTACGTTCAGGCGCGCGAAGAGTTAGCAAAAGCCAATGCGGAAGTGGAAACCCAGCGTTCGGTGATCCGTGGACGGGAAGACTCCCTCACCAGGCTCAACTTTACCGCGCCGGTGCGAGGCATTGTTCAGGACATTGACGTCACCACGGTTGGCGGCGTCATTGCCCCCGGTGGTAAACTGATGACCATCGTGCCGCTGGATGAGCAACTGCTGATTGAGGCAAAAATCTCCCCGCGCGATGTGGCGTTCATCCACCCGGGGCAAAAATCGCTGGTGAAAATAACTGCCTACGATTACTCCATCTACGGCGGCCTGCCGGGAGAAGTGGCGGTGATATCACCAGACACCGTGCAGGATGAAGTACGGCGCGATGTTTATTACTATCGGGTGTACATTCGCACTTTCAGCAACCATCTGGAAAATAAAAGCAAACAGCAGTTTCCGATATTCCCCGGTATGGTGGCGACGGTCGATATCCGCACCGGCAAAAAAAGCGTGCTGGATTATCTGTTGAAACCCTTTAACAAAGCACAGGAGGCGTTGCGCGAACGATGAACATTAGCGATGTAGCAAAAATTACCGGCCTGACCAGCAAAGCCATTCGCTTCTATGAAGAAAAGGGTCTGGTGACGCCGCCGATGCGCAGCGAAAATGGTTATCGAACCTACACGCAGCAGCATCTCAACGAACTGACCTTACTGCGCCAGGCGCGCCAGGTGGGCTTTAACCTGGAAGAGAGCGGCGAACTGGTGAATCTGTTTAACGACCCGCAGCGTCACAGCGCCGATGTAAAACGGCGCACGCTGGAGAAAGTGGCGGAGATCGAACGGCACATTGAAGAACTGCAATCCATGCGCGACCAGCTACTGGCGCTGGCGAATGCCTGCCCCGGTGATGACAGCGCCGACTGCCCAATTATCGAAAATCTCTCCGGCTGCTGTCATCATCGGGCGGGGTGAAAATCAGTTAATCCCCGTTTGCACTGAAAGAATATGCTGCAAACTTTCTACCATTATGCGCCCCGATTGAAATAAGCCTTCCTGGATTTCATTGTTAACATTCACAGCGTGAACCAGGGAGGCTAATAACACCACTTGCAAGAAGGCAAAAATAAACGCACCGATAATCATAATATGCGTCAGAGGGATTTTCCTTTGCTCCTTCATTTTAAATAACCCACAAACTGACCTTCCTTCATTAAGGCGACTTTTCCCGTGTGGTGATAAACAATGACGTTATAAAGACCTGACTGATAAACAGTGGCATCTTTATTGTCTTCATCAATTGCACATAATGAATCATTGAGATAAGCAAAGTTCTTACTGCTCATTCTAAAGGTCATGCCAAATCCTTTATAAATGGCTTTCTTTGCCGCCTGGGCATGTTGTGCGGCTTCTGCATTTTTAAATGCCTGCGCTTCGGATGCACTTAAAATAGCCGCCTGACGCTGCTGTTCTGCGAGGTAACAGGTATCATGGCTGACGCCCTGCGCCTGGCAATCTGCGATGCGGGAAGTGGGTGAACTACAGCCAGCCAGTAATATAACCGCCAGCAGGGAAAACGATTTAATGGAACTATTCATCATTGTTAACCTTAAATAATGTACAAATTAATGAAGAGGTGAAACCCGGCAAGCTTCCTTGCTCTTATTTATATTGAGGATTGGAATATTAGAAAGAATATCCCACGCCGACACCCGCGCCGAAATCAGATTGCGTATCCGCAGAGACACCGGCTTTAATCACGGTATGCGTTCCGGCATTAAAAGATGTTCCGACAGACACCGCAGATTCACCGTTGAAGGTTCCCGCTCCCGCTGACATCATCATAAAGTCACCGGCTTTCACCTGTGGTTGTGAGGCGATAGCGATGGCTGATGCAGTTCCCGCATTGGCTTCTTTACGGTTGTCCTCAACTTCGTTTTTCAGCGAACTGAAATGGTTATTGAGCGTAGTAATCTGCTGGCTATTATCCGCTACTCGTTTTTGCGTGTTGCTTAACTGCTGATGCGTTTGGGTTACGTCTTGTGTCAGGCTGTCAATTTGTTCATGCGTTTGCGTTGAGTCTTGCGCCAGACGCTGAATTTGTTCCCCGTACTGCACACTATCGATATGCTGTTGTGTTGCCTGGTTAGTCGCCAGAGTATCTATTTTTTGTTTTTGTTCTGCTGCAGTACGCGCATTCGCATCATTTTGTGCTCTCAGTCCGGCGTTAACCATCTCTTGATAATGTGCGTTGGTCTGGGCATCGCCAAGTGCGGAAACCGTTTTTTGCGTCGCGTCGATTTGTTTCTGCTGATCGTCCATTTGTTGCTGCTGGGTGTCCGCTTGTGCCTGTTGCGCATTGGCAGCGGCTGTCTGTCTGGCGTCAATCATGCTCTGATATCGGGCAGCAGTCTGTACATCACCGGTGGCGGCAACGGTTTTCCGGGTTTCGTCGAGTTGTTGCTGTTGGTCAGCAATATCGCTGCGGTTCTGTTCGATATTGTTTTTGTTTTCTGTCACAGCAGAGGAGAGTTTGACGCCGTTCATCAGAGCGGTGTTGGCGTTAGCGTTGGCATGGTCAGCCGTTGACTGGGCATGTGCGACATCGCCTTTTATGTTGGTGACGTCTGACTGCACTGCGGAGACATCATTACGGGTGTCGGCGATGGCGGCTTTATTGGCATCAATATCCGTCTGCGCCACCATAATGGCGTGCTGCGCGTCATCAGCTTTCATTGAAGCCCAGTTGGCGGCATGTTGTGCGTCCTGAATGGCGGTATCCTGCCCGTTGTCGCGGACGATCTGTTTTTGCTCGTTTGATGCCAACAGTTTCTGCTGGTCGGCAATATCGCTGCGGTTCTGTTCGATGTTGTTTTTGTTTTCTGTCACAGCACCGGAAAGTTTGACGCCGTTCATCAGAGCGGTGTTGGCGTTAGCGTTGGCATGGTCAGCCGTTGACTGGGTATGTGCGACATCGCCTTTTATGTTGGTGACGTCTGACTGCACTGCGGAGACATCACTGCGGGTGTCGGTGATGGCGGCTTTATTGGCATCAATATCCGTCTGCGCCACCGTGATGGCGTGCTGCGCGTCATCAGCTTTCAGTGAAGCCCAGTTGGCGGCATGTTGTGCGTCCTGAATGGCGGTATCCTGCCCGTTGTCGCGGACGATCTGTTTTTGCTCGTTTGATGCCAACAGTTTCTGCTGGTCAGCAATATCGCTGCGGTTCTGTTCGATATTATTTTTGTTTTCTGTCACAGCAGAGGAGAGTTTGACGCCGTTCATCAGAGCGGTGTTGGCGTTAGCGTTGGCATGGTCAGCCGTTGACTGGGCATGTGCGACATCGCCTTTTATGTTGGTGACGTCTGACTGCACTGCGGAGACATCATTACGGATGTCGGTGATGGCGGCTTTATTGGCATCAATATCCGTCTGCGCCACCGTGATGGCGTGTTGCGCGTCATCAGCTTTCAGTGAAGCCCAGTTGGTGGCATGTTGTGCGTCCTGAATGGCGGTATCCTGCCCGTTGTCGCGGTCGGTCTGCGCTTGATTGGTTATCGGGTTCAGCGTATTGGCGGGCTGTACGGGAGAGGCAGCTGTATTTTCCTGAGGTGTCGTTGTCCGGTAATCATGCGCAATCAGATAATTTTGTGCGGCTGCACTATTCCCTGTCCTTTCTAAAAATCGACCAATTTTCTGATCAATTTCCGATTGCGACATTCCTGGCTGGATTGCCGTTAATTCTGTCGTTGCCGCCTCAACAGTATCACCCGCAAACGCAGATGGACTTACCGCGGTAGCAACAACGACAGCCAGTAAAGACAGCTTTACAGTTTTCATGCATTTTTTCTCTTTCAAAGTAAGTCATATATTTGTTTCTATAAGCAACGTAAAACGTTGTTATAAGAATTAATCTGCGTTGCAATTTGATCGAAATCTACGCCGCCATTTGTGTGATGTAAAGCGCATTTTTGTCTGGTGTAAGCGTAAACATCACCAATAAGAAACAAAAAATGTTTCTTATATAAATAAAATAGAAAATCATTTTGTGCTCTTTCAATGTAAAAAAGAGTAAAGACTTGTTTTGATAAGCGAAATAAATTCTGTTTCTGGACTAAACGTGAAGCGGTTCCTGATGTGTGCTAAAATGCGTTTCTTTGATAAATCTCAATTTTTAAGAGGTTTACGCCAGGCAGGAAAATTTAAATGAATGAATTTGAGAAGATTTTTAATGAAATGAATCTGGACCGGGCATTGCTACCGATCCTTTTTCGTTCGAACCGGTCAACAGTGTGGAAATATTTGAGTGGTGATAGTACGGCTCCTGCCTCAGCTATGTCACTGATTATGCTGTTGCAGTTAATCCAGAAACGAAACCCCGATCTGTTAGCCGAATGGTTAACGCTTTCTGATTTCACCATTCCGCCAGAAGTTTACCTGGACCAGCCTGATTACTGGAAAGGGTGGGTGTATACGCAACACAAGGTCAATAAAAACGTCCTGGAATATCTAAAAAAACATTATCCGGATGAAGACCAAAAAAACATGAATAAAGGTAGTGACGAGTAATTTGCCAATGCCAGTTAATATAGCGGAGGCGGCCTACGATTCGGGCGCAGACTTCCAGGCATGATAAGACGCGCCCGCGCCGCATCAGGCATCAGCGCATAACCGCCGGATGCGGCGTAAACGCCTTATCCGGCCTACGATTCGGGCATATTTTTGGAGGCATGATAAGACGCGTCAGCGTCGCATCAGGCGATGACCGCACGGATGATCAGCGTTATCCCTTCTATCGCAATGACTTCAACATGCGTACCTGCGCCGAGATCCTCGCTGGCGCTGACAGGCCATGAACTGTCACCGACGCGCATATGACCGCGCCCGTTGACCAGCGGAGATTCCAGCACAAAACGTCGGCCAATCAGCTGCCGCCCGCGCTGGTTTAAATGACTGTCGCTGTGCTTTTGTTCGCGCACCCGCCGCGACAACCATTTCCACCACAGCCAGGCGGCGAGCAGCGTCAGGACGGCAAACATCACCCCTTGCCACTCCCAACCCAGCGGCAACAGCCAGACCACCAGGCCGGTAATCACCGCTGCCACGCCGCTCCACAACAGATAACCATTTCCGCCCAGCATCTCGGCTGCCAGCAGCAACCCGCCGAGACTGAGCCAGAAAATATGTGGATGAACGACCATTAACTCCATCATGGCTGAGTCCGCTTGTTGGCGCTGTCTTTCACCAGCTCGGCAATCCCGGCAATCGACCCCATCAGGCTGCTGGCCTCTAATGGCATCATCACTACTTTGCTGTTACTGGACGAACCGATCTGCTGTAACGCTTCGGTGTATTTCTGTGCGACGAAGTAGTTCACCGCCTGAATATCACCGGAGGCGATGGCTTCAGACACCATTTTGGTGGCGCGGGCTTCTGCTTCAGCGGAACGTTCACGCGCTTCAGCCTGTAAAAACGCCGACTGACGTTCGCCTTCCGCTTTCAGGATTTGCGACTGTTTTTCACCTTCGGCTTTGAGGATTTCCGCCTGACGGATCCCTTCCGCTTCGAGGATGTAAGCGCGTTTGGTACGTTCCGCTTTCATTTGCGCGTTCATTGAAGAGATAAGCTCTGCTGGTGGGCGCACGTCGCGAATTTCAATACGGGTGACTTTAATCCCCCACGGGTTGGTGGCCTCATCGACAATACGCAGCAGGCGTGAGTTGATGCTGTCGCGCTGAGAGAGCATTTCGTCAAGTTCCATTGAACCCAGCACGGTACGGATGTTAGTCATGGTCAGGTTGATGATCGCCAGCTCCAGATTGCTGACTTCATAAGCCGCGCGCGGCGCGTCAATCACCTGAATAAAGCACACGGCGTCGATGGTAACGTTGGCGTTATCTTTCGAGATAACTTCCTGGGAAGGGATATCGAGCACTTGCTCCATCATATTGATCTTGCGACCAATGCGATCCATAAACGGCACCACCAGACTGAGCCCCGGCTGTAACGTTTTGGTATAGCGACCAAAACGTTCTACCGTCCATTGATAGCCCTGCGGCACGATTTTGACGCCCGCGCCGACAATGACCAGCGCGACAAAAATGAGAATCGGGATAAAGATAAGCATCGGAAAAACCTCCTGTTGTACCGTCCATAATCAGCAAAATTGCTGCTTGATTAAACAAATTATACCTGATTACTGAAAGAGAGTTCCCCCTTATTCCTGGGAAGGATAAACTGTTTTTAGTAAAAATCAGAAAAAGGGAACAGCGATGCAGGAAAATAGTCCTTTGCTTCAGCTACAAAACGTAGGATATCTGGCGGGTGATGCGAAGATTCTTAATAACATCAATTTTTCGCTGCGTGCTGGCGAATTTAAGTTAATTACCGGTCCTTCTGGTTGTGGCAAAAGTACGCTGCTAAAAATAGTTGCTTCATTGATCAGCCCAACCAGCGGAACGTTACTGTTTGAAGGTGAGGATGTCAGCACACTAAAGCCAGAAATCTACCGCCAGCAAGTGTCTTACTGCGCCCAGACGCCGACGCTGTTTGGCGATACGGTATACGATAATCTGATCTTTCCCTGGCAGATCCGTAACCAGCAGCCTGACCCAGCCATTTTTCTCGATTTTCTCGAACGCTTCGCCTTACCGGACACCATTTTGACGAAGAATATCGCCGAGCTATCTGGTGGTGAAAAACAACGCATCTCATTGATTCGTAACCTGCAATTTATGCCGAAGGTTTTATTGCTGGATGAAATCACCAGTGCGCTGGATGAAAGTAATAAACATAACGTTAATGAGATGATCCATCGCTATGTGCGCGAGCAAAATATTGCCGTGCTGTGGGTGACACACGATAAAGACGAAATTAATCATGCGGATAAAGTGATTACACTGCAACCGCATGCCGGAGAAATGCAGGAAGCACGCTATGAACTCGCATAATATTACTAACGAATCATTGGCACTGGCATTAATGCTGGTGGTGGTGGCAATCTTAATTAGCCATAAAGAAAAACTGGCGCTGGAGAAAGATATTCTCTGGAGCGTCGGGCGCGCGATAATTCAGCTGATTATTGTCGGCTATGTGCTGAAGTATATTTTCAGCGTGGATGATGCCAGCCTGACATTATTGATGGTGTTATTTATCTGCTTTAATGCGGCGTGGAACGCGCAAAAACGCAGTAAATATATTGCTAAAGCTTTTATCTCATCGTTTATTGCCATTACGGTCGGGGCGGGAATTACCCTGGCGGTGCTGATTCTCTCAGGGTCGATTGAATTTATCCCGATGCAGGTGATCCCTATCGCCGGGATGATAGCCGGTAACGCCATGGTAGCGGTGGGGTTGTGTTACAACAATTTAGGGCAACGGGTGATTAGCGAACAGCAACAGATTCAGGAGAAACTGAGTCTTGGCGCGACGCCGAAACAGGCTTCAGCGATATTGATTCGCGACAGTATTCGCGCGGCTTTAATTCCGACGGTCGATTCAGCAAAAACGGTTGGCTTAGTGAGTTTACCAGGAATGATGTCCGGGCTGATATTTGCCGGGATTGATCCGGTGAAGGCGATTAAATATCAGATTATGGTGACCTTTATGCTGCTCTCAACCGCCAGCCTGTCGACCATTATTGCCTGCTATTTAACCTATCGTAAGTTTTACAATTCGCGCCACCAGTTGGTGGTGACGCAATTGAAGAAGAAATGATGCAATGCCGGATGCGCAGCATCGCATCCGGCGTTGTGGTTCATGTGCCGATCAACGGAAACTCAATACAACAACGCATATAACTGGCGGCGATACTTCGACGCCAGTGCATCACCGGTACCCAGCGCAGCGAGGATCTCCTGGAATGTTTTACGTGTCTGACCGTCTGCGGCAGTGAGATTTTTACGCAGATGCCCAAACAGTAACTCCAGCGCCTCTTCATTGCGCCCAACCTGATGCAGTTGCAGCGCCAGTTGCGTCGCCAGTGCGGCATCTTCTGGATTCTCTGCCACTTGCTGTTGCAGCTGTTGAATTTCCGGCGTATCTGCCGCCTGCTTCAGCAGTTCGATTTGCGCCACCAGCCCCTGGTAGCGGGTGTCCTGATCCTGTAACGGAATGGTTTTCAGTACCGCTTCAGCATCTTCAGAACGGTTCAGCGCAATCAGCGTTTCTGCCAGCAGCAGGCCGATCTCCCCGTTCTGATTCGACAACTGCCAGGCGTCTTTCAGCAATGGCAGGGCGTCGGTGTAATTGCCTTCCTGCATCAGCTGCATCGCCTGCTGCGCTTTCAGCTCTTCTTCACGCGGCAGCACTTTATCCAGCAGGGCGCGGATCGCCTCTTCCGGTTGCGGCCCCTGGAAGCCGTCTACCGGTTGCCCGTTCTGGAACAGATACACTGTCGGAATCGCGCGCAGACCAAACTGGGCGGCAATCATCTGCTCCGCGTCGCAGTCCAGCTTCGCCAGAATAAATTGCCCGTTGTACTGCGCCGCGAGGCTTTCCAGAATTGGGGTTAACTGCAAACAGTGCTGGCTACGTTCAGACCAAAAATAGAACAGCACCGGAGTGGTCATCGACTGTTCAAGAACCTGTTGCAGGTTAGATTCGTTAATGTTGACAATATTTTCTACGGACATGGAGTCGCTCTCTGTTGTCGATATTTTCTTTGACATGGGGGCTTAAGCGCGCGCTTCAACTCACCCCTGCAATATTTTGTCCATCACGCGCCCCGGCAGCAGGCGCTTGAGCACCATTACCGCCCAGGTCACCAGCGTTACCGGATAGCGCATCTTCGGTTTCTCGCTAATAAAAGCATGGCGCACTTTGTCGACCACCGCTTCCGGCCCCAACGTAAAGCGGGCGGCGATGCCGGGATTTTCGACCGGTTTATCGCTTTGTGTCTGGTTGACGTTGTCGGTGAAGCGAGTACGAATGGGACCGGGTTCGATCAGGCTAACTTTAATTCCGCTGTGGCGCAGCTCCATGCGCAGCGCGTCCGACCACGCCTCCAGCGCATATTTACTGGCTGCGTAAGCGCCGCGACCCGGCGTGGAGATTAATCCCATGACCGATGAGGTCATCACAATACGCCCTTCACCGTGCGGTAACATCGCGGGTAACAGGCGCATGGTGAGCTGGTGTGCGCCGAAAAAGTTGGCAGAAAACTGCTGTTCCATCTGCGCACGGCTGATGGTGGAAAGGGGGCCATACATGCCGAATCCGGCATTGTTAAAGATCCCATACAGACAATTATCGGTCAGGGCGATCACTTCGTCGGCTGCGCGATCAACACTTTCTGGCGAATCCAGATCGATCAACACGCCGGTAAATCCCATGCTGTTCATGCGCTCAACATCATCCGCTTTCCGGCAACCTGCCAGCACATGAAAACCCTGGCGTTTTAATTCGAGCGCACTTTCCAGGCCAATTCCACTGGAACATCCGGTAATTAAGACCGATTTTTGCATAACTTTACCTGTCAGGATCTCCGTTGCTTTATGAGTCATGATTTACTAAAGGCTGCAACTGCTTCGCCATCCAGTCGGCAATAAACGGCTGGGCGTCGCGGTTGGGATGAATACCGTCATCCTGCATCCATTGTGGCTTGAGGTAGACCTCTTCCATAAAAAAGGGCAGCAGCGGAACATCAAACTCTTTGGCGAGTTTGGGGTAAATGGCACTAAAGGCTTCATTATAACGGCGACCATAGTTTGCAGGCAGACGTATTTGCATTAACAATGGTTCAGCGTTGGCGGCTTTGACATCCTGCAAAATCTGGCGCAGCGTTTGCTCGGTTTGTTGTGGCTGAAAACCACGCAAACCGTCATTGCCGCCCAGTTCTACCAGCACCCAGCGCGGCTGATGCTGTTTCAGCAGAGCCGGAAGGCGCGCCAGCCCTTGTTGCGAGGTGTCGCCGCTGATGCTGGCATTGACTACCGACGTTTTACTCTGCCACTTATCATTCAACAAGGCAGGCCAGGCCGCGCTGGCAGACATTCGATACCCGGCGCTCAGGCTATCACCCAGAATCAATAACGTGTCCGCTGCGGCGGCACGGAAGGTTAACAGGACCAGGAACAGGAAGGGCAAATGCCAGCGGAAAACATTGTTGAAGTTCATCATCTTAAGAAGTCCGTCGGTCAGGGGGAGCATGAACTCTCCATCCTCACCGGAGTTGAGCTGGTTGTCAAACGTGGCGAGACCATCGCACTGGTGGGTGAGTCGGGATCGGGTAAGTCAACCTTACTGGCGATCCTCGCCGGGCTGGATGACGGCAGCAGTGGCGAAGTGAGTCTGGTGGGACAACCTCTACATAATATGGACGAAGAAGCGCGGGCAAAGTTGCGCGCGAAGCACGTAGGCTTTGTTTTTCAGTCATTTATGTTAATTCCTACCCTTAACGCGCTGGAAAACGTCGAGCTTCCGGCGCTGCTGCGCGGTGAGAGTAGCGCGGAAAGTCGTAACGGGGCGAAAGCGTTGCTCGAACAGTTAGGGCTGGGTAAACGTCTTGATCATCTTCCGGCACAGCTTTCCGGCGGCGAACAGCAACGAGTGGCGCTGGCGCGAGCCTTTAATGGTCGACCTGATGTGCTGTTTGCCGACGAACCCACCGGCAACCTTGACCGCCAGACGGGCGATAAAATTGCCGACTTGCTGTTTTCCCTCAACCGTGAGCATGGCACCACGTTGATTATGGTGACCCACGACCTGCAACTGGCGGCACGCTGCGACCGCTGCTTACGGCTGGTGAACGGGCAGTTGCAGGAGGAAGCATGATTGCACGTTGGTTCTGGCGCGAATGGCGCTCGCCGTCGCTATTAATTGTCTGGCTGGCGCTAAGCCTGGCGGTGGCCTGCGTGCTGGCGCTGGGCAATATCAGCGATCGCATGGAGAAGGGCTTAAGCCAGCAAAGCCGGGAGTTTATGGCGGGCGATCGGGCGTTGCGCAGTTCGCGCGAAGTGCCGCAAGCGTGGCTGGAGGAAGCGCAAAAGCGCGGCCTGAAAGTCGGCAAGCAGCTGACTTTCGCCACCATGACATTTGCAGGCGACACACCGCAGCTGGCGAACGTCAAAGCGGTGGATGATATCTATCCGATGTATGGCGATCTGCAAACCAATCCCCCAGGCCTGAAACCGCAGGCGGGCAGCGTATTGCTGGCCCCACGCCTGATGGCACTGCTTAACCTGAAAACAGGCGACACCATCGACGTGGGTGATGCCACCTTGCGGATTGCCGGAGAAGTGATTCAGGAACCGGATTCCGGTTTTAACCCCTTCCAGATGGCTCCGCGTCTGATGATGAATCTGGCGGATGTCGATAAAACCGGAGCCGTGCAGCCGGGAAGTCGGGTCACCTGGCGCTATAAATTCGGCGGCAACGAGAACCAGCTCGACGGCTATGAGAAATGGTTGTTACCCCAGCTTAAACCCGAACAACGCTGGTACGGTCTGGAACAGGACGAAGGCGCGCTGGGGCGCTCGATGGAACGCTCGCAACAGTTCCTGCTGCTTTCGGCGCTTCTGACCTTGCTGCTGGCAGTGGCAGCGGTGGCGGTGGCGATGAATCATTACTGTCGCAGTCGCTACGATCTGGTGGCGATCCTCAAAACGCTGGGGGCAGGGCGAGCGCAACTGCGTAAGCTAATCGTCGGTCAGTGGTTGATGGTGCTGGCGCTTTCAGCCGTTACCGGTGGGGCGATAGGCCTGTTGTTCGAAAACGTGTTGATGGTGCTGCTCAAGCCCGTTCTGCCTGCTGCACTACCGCCAGCCAGCCTCTGGCCGTGGTTGTGGGCGCTGGGCACCATGACGGTCATCTCGCTGCTGGTGGGGCTACGACCGTACCGCCTGTTGTTGGCAACGCAGCCTTTACGCGTATTACGTAATGATGTGGTCGCGAACGTCTGGCCGCTCAAGTTTTATCTGCCGATTGTCAGTGTGGTGGTTGTGCTGCTGCTCGCCGGATTAATGGGTGGCAGTATGCTGCTCTGGGCGGTGCTGGCGGGCGCGGTAGTACTGGCTTTGCTATGCGGTGTGCTGGGCTGGATGCTGCTGAATGTACTTCGCCGCATGACGCTGAGATCGCTACCTCTGCGCCTGGCGGTTAGCCGCCTGTTACGTCAGCCGTGGTCAACGTTAAGCCAGCTTTCGGCATTTTCGCTCTCCTTTATGCTGCTGGCGCTGTTGCTGGTATTGCGTGGCGATCTGCTCGACCGCTGGCAACAGCAGCTACCGCCAGAAAGCCCGAACTACTTTTTAATCAACATCGCCACAGAACAGATTATGCCGCTAAAAACGTTCCTCGCGGAACATCAGATAGTCCCGGAATCATTTTATCCGGTGGTGCGGGCGCGACTGACGGCGATTAACGGCAAGCCGACAGAAGGCAATGAAGATGAGGCGCTTAACCGCGAACTCAATCTTACCTGGCAAAATACGCGGCCCGATCATAATCCGATTGTCGCCGGTAACTGGCCGCCAAAAGCCGATGAAGTGTCAATGGAAGAGGGGCTGGCGAAACGCTTAAACGTTGCCCTCGGCGATACTGTGACTTTTATGGGCGATACCCAGGAGTTCCGCGCTAAAGTGACCAGCCTGCGCAAAGTTGACTGGGAAAGTCTGCGGCCTAATTTCTATTTTATTTTCCCTGAAGGGGCATTAGACGGGCAACCGCAGAGCTGGCTTACCAGTTTCCGCTGGGAGAATGGCAACGGCATGTTGACGCAACTCAACCGCCAGTTCCCGACCATTAGCCTGTTAGACATTGGCGCGATTTTAAAACAGGTCGGCCAGGTGCTGGAGCAGGTAAGTCGGGCGCTGGAGGTGATGGTGGTGCTGGTCACCGCCTGCGGTATGTTGCTGTTGCTGGCACAGGTGCAGGTGGGAATGCGTCAGCGTCATCAGGAGCTGGTGGTGTGGCGCACACTCGGTGCGGGGAAAAAACTGCTGCGCACCACGTTGTGGTGTGAGTTCGCCATGCTCGGGTTTGTTTCTGGCCTGGTGGCCGCAATTGGTGCGGAAACGGCGCTGGCAGTGTTGCAGGCGAAAGTGTTTGATTTCCCGTGGGAGCCAGACTGGCGATTGTGGATTGTGCTGCCGTGCAGCGGTGCGCTGCTGCTGTCGCTTTTCGGCGGCTGGCTGGGTGCGCGGCTGGTTAAGGGTAAGGCGCTGTTCAGGCAGTTTGCGGGGTGATGAGAGTAAATAAGGGGCGTTCTGGTTGAATGGAACGCCTTGTTTAAATTAATTCTACAATATGTTTCATTGATGATGTTATTGAATTGGTGATTTCCTATCTTTCTATTGGTGATATTAATCTGAATCGGTGGAGTTTAATAATTTTAAATATAGCCCTACAAAAATAACTCAGACTAATAAAATCATAAACCATATGCGTTGAATGGATATTATCCATATAGTGAATTTGTTGATGATGAATTCATCTGTGCTAAAAATGTTAGTTTAATAAAATATTGAAAGTGACCTGTAATAACAGTTGTTGTTGATTGAGAACAAATAAGTTTATGTGAAAAATATATAAATACATTAGCTGGTCTTGTGTGTCATTTTATTTTTTTGTTGCTAACACAGGAATATGAACAATAACTAAAAGGGCACTTTATATGAGCGGAAAACCAGCGGCGCGTCAGGGAGATATGACTCAGTATGGCGGTCCCATTGTCCAGGGTTCGGCAGGTGTAAGAATTGGCGCGCCCACCGGCGTGGCGTGCTCGGTGTGTCCGGGCAGGATGACTTCGGGCAACCCGGTAAATCCGCTGCTGGGGGCGAAGGTGCTGCCCGGCGAGACGGACCTTGCGCTGCCCGGCCCGCTGCCGTTCATTCTCTCCCGCACCTACAGCAGCTACCGGACGAAGACGCCTGCGCCGGTGGGGATTTTTGGCCCCGGCTGGAAAGCGCCTTCTGATATCCGCTTACAGATACGCGATGATGCACTGGTACTCAACGACAACGGCGGACGGAGCATTCACTTTGAGCCGCTGCTGCCGGGGGAGGCGGTGTACAGCCGCAGCGAGTCCCTGTGGCTGGTGCGTGGCGGTAAGGCAACGCAGCCGGACGGCCACACGCTGGCGCGGCTGTGGGGGGCGCTGTCGCCGGATATCCGGTTAAGCCCGCATCTTTACCTGGCGACCAGCAGCGCACAGGGACCGTGGTGGATACTGGGGTGGTCAGAGCGGGTGCCGGGTGCTGAGGACGTACTGCCAGCGCCGCTGCCGCCGTACCGGGTGCTTACCGGGCTGGCGGACCGCTTCGGGCGGACGCTGACGTACCGGCGTGAGGCCGCCGGTGACCTGGCCGGGGAAATCACCGGCGTGACGGACGGTGCCGGGCGGGAGTTCCGTCTGGTGCTGACCACGCAGGCGCAGCGGGCGGAAGAGGCCCGTAAACAGCACACCGCTTCCTTATTTTCCCCTGACACCCCCCGCCCTCTTTCAGCCTCAGCGTTCCCCGACACACTGCCCGGTACCGAATACGGCCCCGACAGGGGCATCCGTCTTTCGGCGGTGTGGCTGATGCACGACCCGGCATACCCGGAGAGCCTG
>NZ_JBJQJE010000015.1:0-151142 GCF_046487585.1 Escherichia sp. WS1265 | reverse complement strand
GAATCAAAAAAGAATAAAACTCAGTCTTGGGGGACTCAGCCCGGTAGAATACCGGACTGAGTATCAAAAAGCCGGTTAACTGAAACTGTCCAGGTTTTGGGGTTCAGTTCAGAACACCTTATCCGGCCTACGGGCTGCTCATTTTGTAGGCCTGATAAGACGCGGCAAGCGTCGCATCAGGCATGATGCACCAATTGCCTGGTTTTTTTACTCTTGTGGCCATAACCACGCAGCGCCGCGTACGCCGCTGGAATCACCGTGCTTCGCCTTACGTACCGGCGTTTCACATTCGCCGCCGAAGACAAATTGTTTAATCAACTGCGGAACCGTTTGATATAAACGGTCTACATTGCTCATCCCGCCCCCCAGGACAATCACATCCGGATCGAGAATATTCACGACATGTGCCAGCGATTTTGCCAGCCGCAGCTCGTAGCGACGCAATGCCAGTTCCGCTACCGGATCGCTTTCTTCTACCAGGCGGATAATTTCACTGCCTTTCAGCGCATGTCCGCTCAAACGACGATAATCCGTCGCGAATCCCGTGCCCGAAATAAAGGTTTCAATACAACCTTGTTTACCGCAATAACAAGAGACTTCCTCGCGATAACGCAGTTCGTCTTCGTCCATCCACGGTAGCGGATTGTGTCCCCACTCGCCTGCCGTGCCATTGCCGCCGATATGCGCCCGCCCATTGAATGCCACGCCCGCGCCGCATCCCGTGCCGATAATCACGGCAAATACCGTCTGCGCTCCCGCTGCCGCGCCATCTACCGCTTCTGAAACCGCCAGACAGTTGGCGTCATTTGCCAGCCGCACTTCCCGCTGCAACCGCGCGCTTAAGTCTTTATCGAATGGCTGACCGTTGAGCCAGGTTGAATTGGCATTCTTCACCACGCCGGTGTAGGGCGAAATCGAACCAGGAATGCCCATACCTACCGTTCCGCGCTGCCCTGTTGCCTGCTCCGCCATATCAACCAGCGTGGCGATCGTTTCAATGGTCTGGCGGTAATCTTCACGCGGCGTGGGCAGACGATGGCGGTACAACTGCTCCCCTGCATCGCCCAGTGCAATCACTTCAGTTTTGGTGCCGCCTAAATCGATACCTATACGCACGGTACTCTCCTTATTTTTTTCAATATCAATAGCGTAGAGACGGACAACCGGATTGGCAATGCAAGCCCGCCGACAATTCGTTATCATGCCCGCTAAATTTAACGACAAGGCCGTGGAAATTATCATGCTGTGGTTCAAAAATTTAATGGTTTACCGTCTTAGCCGCGAGATTTCGTTGCGTGCAGAAGAGATGGAAAAACAGCTAGCCTCGATGGCATTTACCCCATGCGGCAGCCAGGACATGGCGAAGATGGGCTGGGTTCCTCCGATGGGATCGCACAGCGATGCGTTAACGCACGTTGCCAATGGTCAAATTGTTATCTGCGCGCGCAAAGAAGAAAAAATCCTCCCGTCTCCGGTGATTAAACAGGCGCTGGAAGCGAAAATCGCCAAACTGGAAGCGGAACAGGCGCGTAAGCTGAAGAAAACCGAAAAAGATTCGCTGAAAGACGAAGTGCTGCACTCTCTGCTACCGCGTGCTTTCAGCCGTTTTAGCCAGACAATGATGTGGATCGACACGGTTAACGGTTTGATTATGGTGGACTGCGCCAGTGCCAAAAAAGCGGAAGATACGCTGGCACTGCTGCGTAAAAGCCTGGGGTCGTTACCGGTTGTACCATTGAGCATGGAAAACCCGATTGAACTGACGCTGACCGAATGGGTTCGCTCCGGCAGCGCGGCACAGGGCTTCCAGCTGCTTGATGAAGCCGAGCTGAAATCGCTGCTGGAAGATGGTGGAGTGATCCGCGCGAAGAAACAAGATCTGACCAGCGAAGAGATCACCAACCACATTGAAGCCGGAAAAGTGGTGACTAAACTGGCGCTCGACTGGCAGCAGCGCATTCAGTTTGTGATGTGCGACGATGGTTCGCTCAAGCGTCTGAAGTTCTGCGACGAGCTGCGCGATCAAAACGAAGATATCGACCGTGAAGATTTCGCCCAGCGTTTTGATGCCGATTTCATCCTGATGACTGGTGAACTGGCAGCGTTAATTCAAAACCTGATTGAAGGATTAGGTGGCGAAGCACAACGTTAATTGCTGATTTACCTTTAATGCCGGATGCGACGCCTGCCGCGTCTTATCCGGCGTACGAAGCTACACCAGGCATATAATTATTCGCTACGGCGGGCAATAATTTTTAGCGCAGCAATATTATGCGTTTTACGCTGTAACTTGCTCCAGGGGCGTTGTGTCATTGTTTTTCCTCAAGCCGGTGACGCGCTTCACTGCGAATTTTCCGCGTTGCCCCGGTTTTCACTAAATCCCGTAACTGCGAAAGAGCGGGTTGATCGACAAATAAAAGTAATGATGGCTCCTCTTTTAGCCACACCGTTTTCACATCGGCAGCCAGCTGTGGATTATTAATAGCCAGCGACCGATCCTGAGACTCCGTCAATGTCGTTAACAACATCGGGGTATGTGCGTTGCGCAATGCCGTTTGGCGCAAATGATCATTGCGACTTTGCAGCAACGCACGCCACCATTCATCATCTGATTTATCTTTTATCGTGGCCAGTTCCGCAAAAATATCTGGAGATCTTCGCTGATATTTATATCAACCTTGATGAATTATGAATATATCGGAAATCGAAAAAATCCCAGCAAAGGAAATATTATTATGGGTTAAAGAGAGGACATTTCAGAAAAATGCCCTCCCATTCAAGGGGAAGGCGAGGAATTACAGATAGCGGCACAGATAAGAGGTGGGTTCGGCAACTTGCAGATGAAACTCGCTGTGACCGGGAACATTAAACACCGAACCGGCTTCATACACTTGCCAGTCGGTCGCGTCAGGCAGTAACACATTCAGCGCGCCACTGATTACCGTCATCTCTTCAGGCTCAGCGGTGCTGAAGGTGTATTCACCTTCAACCATAACACCCACGCTGGCGCGACCAGTGCTGCTGCTGGAAAAGCCGATCGATTTCACTTTGCCTGAAAAGTACTCATTACTTTGAAGCATAAACTGGCCCTGTCTGGTAGTTGAACATCTACTTCACTATAGGGGCCAGAGGCGCTGGCTGTCACGCAAAATTACATCAGTAATTCCGCAGCCAGCCGTGCAATCAATACGTTAGAGAGCAAGACAGGAACATCGAGCTGTTTTTGCAGTAAATCGCGATGACGCTGGTTAAATCCCAAACAATCCAGCATGATGACATCTGCACCTTTTGCCAGTAATTCTTTCCCGGCATCAATGATTTTTTGTTCCGAATCATGAATGGGGTTACCCAATGAAAATACTGGCGGTTTCTGCAAAATTTGCCATTTTTGCGCCTGAACGGTCAGCAACTCCTCAACCGGTACGATAACCCCCACCTGATGATCTTCAACAATAGAGGAAACCAGCGGAGGCAATATTCGCGACGGCTCAAGAAAGATCGTATTACGCGCAGTCATACTACTAATGTTTGCTGTACTCATTAATAAAATGACGTCATAACCCTGATTATCGAGCACTTCAACCACACCTTGCAGGTCCCGTTCCACTTTGCGACGCGAAACATGGGCCAGCTGGTTGTCATTTAATAATGTGAGAATGGTGTCTTCACCTGCTTCTGGCGCGTACTCCGCCATCACTTCTTCGCGGCTTAACTTCCCCAGCAGGCTATGATGGGAAATATTATCTTCGTCAATGTATTCTGTCAGGAGCGGCAAAACTTCCTGCATAGGTACAATGCCGATGGTCAGGATCGCCAACGACGCACTCATTGTTCTTCCACCTTACTTTTCTTTCGTCGTTAATTACCGGGCAAGCGCTAAGCACCACTGCTGACACTTACCTGTACTACAAATGACAAAAAGCGTAGCAGCAGACCTGCACGGCATAATGTAAAGATTCCAAATGATTCCAGTAATGGATTGTTATTGTTTAATATTCTAATTATTTGAAAAACATGAATTGTGAAAAATGTGACGCAGATCCCTTGTGGTGGCACTCAGAATCCCTTCCGAGCAGTCTGATGCGGTCACTCTTTGTCAGGATCCTCATAGCGTTTTTTCGCATCCATCGCTTCCTGAGCGGTCGGATGTTCACTGATCAACGAGTCTGGTTTAGGATGATCGGCTCTGAGTTGGTACCAGGTTACCGTCTGTCCTGGTTTTCCTTTTTCAATCGTCACTATATATGCTTCACGAGGATAAGGCGGTTTCGTTGGCATCGTTCTTCCTTATTTCACGGGATGAACGTTAAGTATAGGCGCTCGAAAATCAACAATTGATCGTCTGTGCCAGAGCACTGCGAATTTCAGAAATCACCTGGCTGGGTTCGTTTGTTGCGTCGATGATAATATGCGCAACTTCGCGATAAAGCGCATCGCGTTCTTCCAGCACTTCCTGAACTTCTTCGCTCAGCGGTTTCCCCGTTAAGGTTGGCCGTAAATCTTCTTCCGGTGCAGCTTGCAGTCGGTTAACCAGGACTGATACTGGCGCACACAAATAAACCACGATCCCGTTATTTTGCATAAAGTGACGATTAAATTCCGTCAGGATAATGCCGCCGCCCGTGGCGATAACGGTGGATGGCGCAGTTACCGCTTCCAACGCCGCCGTTTCTCTGGCGCGGAATCCCGCCCACTCTTCCCTTTCGACGATCTCCGCGACCGTCATATTGAGCTGTGATTGCAACCACTGGTCGGTATCGACAAATCGACGGTTAAGCGAATCGGCAAGGGCCATTCCGACCGTTGTTTTACCACAGCCCCGAGGCCCGATCAGAAAAAGAGGTTGTGTCATCGTGGGTTTTCCCCAATAGGTCGCAATGCGGCGAAAGCCGGTATCATGAGAATAGCGATCATACCATCAAACTAGTACAATTTCGATTGTAAAGAAAAAATTCCACTTAAAGTGAAAATTTTAATACACCCCTTACTATACCAATAAATTTTCAAGAATGAAGTGTAAATAATAAATTACATTCAGCCACGACTACGTTGCACTTCCAGCCACCACTTCTCCAGCTCCGCGGCAAAGGCCTGGCGGTCACGTTGTGAAAGGCTATCTGGTCCCCCGGTCTGGATCCCACTGGCGCGTAAGGTATCCATAAAATCGCGCATCGTCAGGCGCTCACGAATGGTCGCTGGCGTGTAACGTTCGCCGCGTGGATTAAGCGCCGCCGCGCCTTTCTCGATGGCTTCAGCAGCCAAAGGAATATCTGCGGTGATCACCAAATCGCCAGCTTCACACTGCCGGACAATTTCGTTATCGGCAACGTCGAAACCTGCCGCGACGCGCAGCGTTCGAATAAATCGCGAAGGCGGTACGCGTAAACTCTGGTTTGCTACCAGTACCAGCGGCATCTGCATACGTTCAGCCGCGCGATACAAAATCTCTTTAATTACATTGGGACACGCGTCGGCATCCACCCAAATTGTCATAAAGTCATCCTTTGTTGGGTAATTCTCTATTGTGTCGCGCTTTTGCCTTCCGGCATAGTTCTGTTTATGCTTCTGCCAGCGATTATCAAAACAATGAATTTCACGGCAGGAGTGAGGCAATGGAAAAGAAAATCGGTTTTATTGGCTGCGGCAATATGGGAAAAGCCATTCTCGGCGGTCTGATTGCCAGCGGTCAGGTGCTTCCAGGGCAAATCTGGGTATATACCCCCTCCCCGGATAAAGTCGCCGCCCTGCATGACCAGTTCGGCATCAACGCCGCAGAATCGGCGCAAGAAGTGGCGCAAATCGCCGACATCATTTTTGCCGCCGTTAAACCAGGCATCATGATTAAAGTGCTTAGCGAAATCACCTCCAGCCTGAATAAAGACTCTCTGGTCGTTTCTATTGCTGCAGGTATCACACTCGACCAGCTTGCCCGCGCGCTGGGCCATGACCGGAAAATTATCCGCGCCATGCCGAACACTCCCGCGCTGGTTAATGCCGGGATGACCTCCGTAACGCCAAACGCGCTGGTAACCCCAGAAGATACCGCTGATGTGCTGAATATTTTCCGCTGCTTTGGCGAAGCGGAAGTAATTGCCGAGCCGATGATCCACCCGGTGGTCGGTGTGAGCGGTTCTTCCCCAGCCTACGTCTTTATGTTTATCGAAGCGATGGCCGACGCCGCCGTGCTGGGCGGGATGCCTCGCGCCCAGGCGTATAAATTTGCCGCTCAGGCGGTAATGGGTTCCGCAAAAATGGTGCTGGAAACGGGAGAACATCCGGGGGCACTGAAAGATATGGTCTGCTCACCGGGAGGCACCACCATTGAGGCGGTACGCGTACTGGAAGAGAAAGGCTTCCGTGCCGCAGTGATCGAAGCGATGACGAAGTGTATGGAAAAATCAGAAAAACTCAGTAAATCCTGATGACTTTTGCCGGACGTCAGGCCGCCACTTCGGTGCGGTTACGTCCGGCTTTCTTTGCTTTGTAGAGCGCCAAATCTGCCGATTTCAACCACTCGCGATAGTGACTCATTTGTGGGTTCAGCGGCGCAACCCCCACACTAATCCGTAACATCACCTGCGGCGTATTCGGCAGGCGTAACGTATTTAATCCTTCATGCACTCGTAACATGGCGGTAATGGCGCTCTCAGCTGGCGTACCGGACATGATTACCGCAAACTCATCGCCGCCAAACCGACCAATCACATCGCTACCGCGCAGGGTTATTTGTAATTGTCGGGTAAGCGCCACAATCGCTTCATCGCCCACATCATGGCCCCAGGTATCGTTGATGCTCTTGAAATGGTCGATATCGATAATCAGTAATGTCGCATCGCGGTTATGCCGCCGACAGTTATCAAATTCATTGCGTAACATAGTTTCCCAATGACGTCGGTTATACACGCCCGTCATACCGTCGCGGGTACTCATGACCTGCAACCTGCGTTTATGTTCCGCCAGTTTAGTCGCCGTCTGGTAGCTGACCCAGCCAAACAGCAGAGGATAAATGACGATAATGGGAAGGGAGAGCCACCATTCCAGCGGCGCACTATTGAACGACACGGTGATGCCCGTCAGTTCAAGGGTGACAAGACAGGAAACCACCATCAATACCAGACCCGCGACAAACAGACGGGGGCCGCCTGCCCCCATCAAATTCAGACACATAATCATCAACATCGCGGTGGAAGGCAGCACGTTTACGCCCATTACGCCTACCCACATTCCCGCTAATACTGCATCGGTTTTTAAGTTGTAAATTTCCCGGCTAAGCGGATCGACGGCCCTGCTCGCTATCTGCCAGGCTAAATGCGGCCAGACGAACGCCCAGCCGACCAACACCAGCCACCACCAGCCCGGCGGCGGGTGCGAAACCAGCGTTGAAGCAATCGGTAAGAACATGCCAGCCAGGCCAACCGCGCGGGGTAGTCTGACGCGACGGGCGAAGCGCAGCCCGGATCGCTGATGTTCGTTTTGAGGAGTTAAAGGAGGTTCCTCCCCATGCGCCGCCGCTTTTTTGAAAAAGTTTTCATCATTCATTATTTTTGGGAACATTCAGAAACAATTTTCCCAAATTATAGAGACGGGGCTAAAGGCAGAAGTATGAAATTTCGGGTGAGCCATTTTCGTAGCTCACCCGTTAGCACTATCAGGTATCAGGCGGCTTTCTTGAGGCAGGCGCTCATAAACTTATTACGATCATCACCTTTCAGAGATTGTTGCGTTGCTTGATTATTACATTCGCGCATCTTTTGCTGCTGTGGCGTCAAACTTTTTTCACCAGGCGCAGACTTGCTGTTCTTCAGGCAATCACTCATGTAGGTCTTACGAGCATCCCCTTTCAACGCCTGCGCCGTCGCCTGCTGATTACAGGAGGTCATACGCTGTTGTTGCGGGGTTAAGGTTCTCTCGGCAGCGCCGACGGTGGTTAAAAAAACCAGACCGAAAAGCAAGGTAACCAGTAATGTTATTTTCATAGCACCATCCCTCTTCATGTTTTAACCATGAGCGTATGCGCCCGTGATCTGCCATTAAGTCTGGTTGCTAACAGCAAAAAAACCACCCGGCAGCGAAAATTCACTGCCGGGCGCGGTTTTATTTCAGCCCCAGGGCGGCTTTCATGGTGTAGAAGAGATCGGTCTGGTCGGTTAGTCCAACAACATTGGCGGCATGCGGGCCATACGCCGCAATACGCAACTGACTGCCGGTATGTTCTTGTGAATCCTCTTCGGAGTTCCCGTAACTCATCACCATCACTGCGCCATCTTTGGTATTTAGTGCCTGGGTGAGGCCCGGCGCTTTGGTGTCCGGCGCGACAATCTGGCTGGCGTGGGCGTGATCAGCGGTGACTATGACCAGCGTGTTGCCATCCTTTTTAGCGAATTCCAGCGCACGTTGTACGGCTTCATCGAGATCGACCGTCTCGCCAATTTGCCCACAAGGATTCGCAGCGTGATCCTGTTTATCGATGGATGCACCTTCAACTTGCAGGAAAAAGCCTTTCTCATTTTTACTCAACAATTCAATGGCTTTGTCGGTCATCTGCGCCAGGGTCGGTACGCTGTCATTACGTTGCGGATTAGGCGTACAGGTAACTGCGGGCTTGTCGATATTGCCGTGGTACGTTGCTTTCGGTCCTAGCCAGCGCACTGGCATATTGCCGTCAGCAAACAGGCCAAGCAGGGGTTTTTGCTGATTCGCTTCCGTCACCGCATTTAGCGATGCAGCATCACTCACCAGCTGATAACCACGCGCCTGTGCCTGTTCACGCAGCGTTTTTCCCTGCCATTCGCCAGCGGTTGCCGTTTCAGCAAAGGTTTTTGCGCCGCCGCCAAGCGTAACATCGGCACGGGCGTTAAGCAGCTGTTCGGTAATCGATCCTCTCCCGCCTTTTTCCAGAGCGTTATCCGGACATTTTTCACTGGTCGCGCTCGGACCGTAGCATTTGCGCGAGGTCACATGCGCCACCAGCGCGGCGGGCGTGGCATCCTGCAACTCTGCGGTAGAAACGTTACCGGTCGCCAGACCTGCGGCTTTTGCCATTTCCAGAATCGTTGGGTGATCTTTTTCGTGAATATCGACGCCCAGCGCACCGTTATAGGTTTTGACACCAGTTGACCAGGCGGTTGCTGATGCAGCCGAGTCGGTAACGTAGTCCGGTTTGCCGGTTTTTTTATTCAGCGCATAGTGTGTGTATTGTCCGGTAAGCGGTAAGGCATCGATACCTTTAAAAAAGCCGCCCGCACCTTCGGCATAATTGCGTGCAGCAGTAATTTCCGAGTCCCCCATCCCATCGCCAATCAGCAAAATAATATTTTTGGCAGGTTTATCGCTAAGAGAATCACGCAGAGCGGCGGTCTGATCACCCGTTAAGCGGCGAGCACCGCCGGGTGCAGTAATATCTCCCTGAGCAGCCCGGTTTTCCAGAACAGGCATTTCTGGTGTCCGGGCTTTTGTCACAGGGGTAAACAGTAACGGTAAGAGTGCCAGTGCAATAGTGCTTTGTTTCACTTTATTTTCTCCATGTACAAATACATTAAAAAATAAAAACAAAGCGACTATAAGTCTCGGCCGTGACAGCTTTATGACAGCTGTTGAAAAGATTAACTTTTTACTGACGAGGATGCTTCAATAACTTCTTTACATAATTGCGCAGCAGCTCCGTATCGTCGTCAGGAATGCTGGCATCGGGCTTTACCTCGTACAGCGCCCCCTCTACCTGATCAATCAACCTTTGTTGGTCATTTTGCGCCATATTGCGAAGCATTGCAGTGACGATAATCTCCAAAGCTTCTACCTGCGCGCACAGTTCTTTCGACTCTTCTTCTTTTTGGGCAAGCTTAAATAACAACTCAGCAATGAGATTTTTCATGTCTGTATTTCCTTATCCAAAGTATGGAGAAGTTAACATTATGTTTCACAACTTCATAGTGTCTGGAAGTATTATTTTTATGACAAAGGAAATACTTTGCGCAAATATTTTTTGTTTGATTACCAGCGAAACGTTTCTCTTATTTTAATAATTACCCACACAAAATATAGGCTTTTAATTATCAACCTTTATTATAAATAAAAGTTATGAAATATATTCTCTTCGTAAACTTATAATTAAGAGAAAAAAACTCACTGCATGGCCATACAAGCCAGGAATAAATTAGCTTCCCGTTCATCATTTTTGTGATCTTGCGCACATCATTGAGATAACGCGCTTTCTTCACCAGTACGTTGCACGCTTTGTCAGCAGAAGATTGCAACATTCTGTCAGAAGGCCGCGAATCCCCCGTTTTGTCGTGGTAATGTATGCACTTTGTGTTAGACGGGATAGGTTTTTAAGATGGAAAAACTGCGGGTAGGAATCGTTTTTGGTGGTAAATCAGCGGAACATGAAGTGTCTCTGCAATCGGCAAAAAACATTGTCGATGCCATTGATAAAAGTCGCTTCGACGTTGTGCTGCTGGGCATTGATAAACAAGGGCAATGGCACGTCAGCGATGCCAGCAATTATCTGCTAAATGCAGACGATCCTGCCCATATTGCGTTGCGCCCTTCGGCGACCAGCCTTGCGCAGGTGCCTGGTAAACATGAACATCAGCTTATCGACGCGCAAAACGGTCAGCCGTTGCCGACGGTGGATGTCATTTTCCCGATTGTCCACGGTACGCTGGGCGAAGATGGTTCCTTGCAGGGAATGCTGCGGGTCGCCAATTTACCGTTTGTAGGTTCTGATGTTCTGGCTTCAGCGGCCTGTATGGATAAAGATGTCACCAAACGTCTGCTGCGCGATGCCGGGCTGAACATTGCGCCATTTATTACCCTGACGCGCGCTAATCGTCACAACATCAGTTTTGCCGAAGTGGAGTCTAAACTGGGGTTACCGCTGTTTGTAAAACCGGCTAATCAGGGCTCTTCTGTTGGTGTCAGCAAAGTAACCAGTGAAGAACAGTACGCAATTGCCGTCGATCTGGCGTTCGAGTTCGACCATAAAGTGATCGTTGAGCAAGGGATCAAAGGTCGTGAGATCGAATGCGCAGTTCTGGGCAACGACAATCCGCAAGCCAGCACCTGTGGCGAGATCGTACTCACCAGCGATTTTTATGCCTACGACACCAAGTACATTGACGAAGATGGCGCGAAAGTGGTAGTTCCGGCAGCCATTGCGCCAGAAATCAACGATAAGATCCGGGCGATTGCCGTTCAGGCTTATCAGACGTTGGGATGCGCAGGCATGGCGCGTGTAGACGTGTTTTTAACCCCAGAGAACGAAGTGGTGATCAACGAGATCAACACACTGCCTGGCTTCACCAACATCAGTATGTATCCGAAGCTGTGGCAAGCCAGCGGTCTGGGTTACACCGACCTGATCACCCGTTTGATTGAGCTGGCGCTGGAGCGTCACGCTGCGGATAACGCATTGAAAACCACAATGTAATATTTAAACGCCCGATAATATTCTTATTGGGCGTTTTCAGTTTCTTCATCGCGACGACGAATAATCAGCCCCGCCAGCCAGAAACTAATCACCCACGTCACCAGACCGACGGCATAGGTCTGCCAACCTTTTGCTTCAAATCCCAGTAACCCCACCACGCCATTAAGAATGAATATAAGGCCAATGGCGAACGCATAGTAGTGCCAGTCACGGCGGATTTTTACAGGCAAGTTCATGGCAGCTCCGTTAACGAAAAACAACATCCTTGCATATTCTGCAACATCCGTCTGTGGCGTAGACAACATTTCCGTAATTGTTAATAAATTTAACTTAAGGTTGTCATTTTGTGACTTACGACGAAGATTCACGCTTCGGGAATATTCCCAACATCAATTTACCATGATTCTGATATTGACAATCTTAATGACCTGTCAGACTTGCCATAAGCCGCTGGTATCACACCAGAAGAGAAGCAGATGACTTCCGGAGGTTTTTATGGCTGATTTCACCCTGTCAAAATCGCTGTTTAGCGGAAAATATCGCAATGCCTCTTCAACGCCTGGCAACATTGCCTATGCGTTGTTTGTGCTGTTTTGCTTTTGGGCTGGGGCGCAATTGCTGAACCTGTTAGTGCATGCGCCCGGCGTCTATGAGCGCTTAATGCAGGTCCAGGAAACAGGTCGCCCACGGGTGGAAATTGGTTTAGGTGTCGGCACCATTTTCGGGCTGATCCCGTTTTTAGTAGGCTGCCTCATTTTTGCAGTAGTGGCGCTATGGCTGCACTGGCGACATCGCCGCCAGTAAGATTTACTTGCCAGATAGGACCTAAAACGCTTTATCTGGCATGACATTCCTGTTTGATCACTGTTTCATACAACGCGCCCGCCGTTCGTCTACGCGCTTCGCAAACCAGGCCGTAGTCAGGTTGCGGGTGATTTTCGGGCTTTCCAGTTGAATGCCAGGCAACATTTCGCGGGGTAGTGATTTACCCGTTTTCGCTTCGGCAAGTTGATAAACTTTCTTGTACAGCGCCGTCTCCTCAAAAGAGAAGCTGTCCCCTTTCTCTAACTGGCGGCGAATTTCACTGTCACTCATCCCCAGTTTTCCCGCCAGTTTGCGCGTTGCCAGTTCGGTTTTCCCGGGCTCTTTACTGTCGTAACGAATTAAATCACCGTCCAGTGCCAGCTTCACGCCGCTGGCTTTACTGACCGCGTTCTGAAACGCGGCATTACGGCTGGCGTACCAGCCAGCGTTAAAATCAGCAAAACGGTATATCGGCGCGCTATAGCTGGCGGGATAATTCAGTAAATGGTAAGTACCAAACCACAACCCGCCGCGACGACTGAAGACTTCCTGACGGACTGTACCGTCCATTTTCCACGGATACCCTTTGGTATGCTGTTCGGCAAAGGCAATGCTGACCTGCATCGGCCCACCGGTGCGCACCGGATTAAGCGAACCAAACAACGTCTGCCCCATTGGCACCATGCTGATCAGATCGTCAAAAATCGCGCTCAATTGCTTTTCTGTACGCACCGAATCTAACCGTTCGCTATAGCTTTTGCCGTTTGGCGATTTGATTTTTAGCGCGGTATGCACCAGAAAAGCAGGAATGTGCATCCGTTCAGCACGACGGTCAATCTCTTGCCAGGCGATCTTGCTTAAGCCCGGAACGGCTGGATCTGCCTGATAATTTGACTCCTGCTGCGCCACCGCCAGCACCGAGCAGACGTTTTCCAGCGTCGGTGCCAGCCCCTGACTTTCAAACGTGGTGGCGAGATCTTTCGCCCAGGCATCGCGGTCTTTCACGCTCGCAGGCATCTTCTGCCGCACGACGCTCGCCACATCTATCGCTTTTTCGCCCTTTTTCAACGGTTGCGGAGCCTGACTACTACACCCCGCTAAAACCAGAACCGCCAACAATGACAGCGAAGATAGATGATTGACGCGCGACATTACTTCTCCTTTTTAGCTCAAGGTATGGGTTACTTCCTGAATTTTGTCACCATCCAGCTCATGTTCAAAGCTGCGCAGACGTTTGTAGATAGACATCAACTCAACCAGTGTGGTCCATGAGTTAATCAGGTACTGGAAAGCTCCGCGAACCTGACCAAAAACGTTGGTAATCTGCGTCATCAGGCCGAGCGTAATCGTACCGGCAACAATTGACGGAAACAGCAAGAACAAACCGAAAACGTTATCGACCTGCAAATAGAGAATGCGGGCGATGTTGAAATACATATAGTGAAAATAGAGGCGGAAATAGTTTTTCCGTACGGCGCTAAACAGCTCGCGTACCGTAGGCGGCGTCGCGCGCGTGGCATCGTCTTCACCATAAACCAGCTCTTTACGGTAGGCAGCCTCTACACGCTGGTTTTTAAACTCCAGCCCCGGCAGTTTGATCCCTACCACTGCCAGTAATCCGGTCCCCATCAGCGACCAGACGATAGCGGCAATCACCAGACCATACGGAATGTGCCCGACAATCGGCAGCTCCGGCACATGCGCGGAGAGCGTTACCAGCACCGGCAGGAAGGCGATCAACGTCATGATAGCGTTGATAAAGCTGACGCCCATATTCTCCAGCGTTGAAGCAAAACGCATGGTGTCTTCCTGCACGCGTTGGGCGGCACCTTCGATATGACGCAGTTGTTGCCAGTTCGCCATGTAATATTCGTTCATCGCTGTACGCCAGCGGAACACGTAGTGACTGACAAAGAAGTTGTTCAGCACACTGATCACTACCGCGATCAGCGCAATCCCCAGAAAGACGCCCACTTCGCGGTAAAATTGTTCGATGGTGACTTTATGCGGCGAACTTAGCGCGGTTTGAATCAGATCATAGAACGGCGCATACCAGGCGTTGACGGCGACCCCGACTTCCACCAAAAACCAGGTGACGAAGATGATCAGTGCAGTACCGAGTATTGACCAATATTGCCAACGATGCGGGCTGTAGATAAACCAGAACAATGCAAAAAGTCCTACGCAAACAATGTAGTAAGCGTAAAAAATCAGGAAATCTAACGACCAGAAACGCGCGGCGCTAATCGGGATCTGCCCGGAAGCTCCGGTGATACGCGCCACCCAGTCACCCCCACCTGCTTGCCAGAAGATAACGGCAATCAATGCCCAAACAAAGGCCGAGAGAAAAAACGGTCCCGGCTTTGGGAAAAAAGACTTAAACATATGCACTCCTGCTAACTTCTTATCGTTTTAACAACTGCTGTGTATTAACCGCATGACCGCTACAAAGCGTCAGCCAAATGAAACCGCCCATTGTGACCCATAGCAAGGCGCTTAGTTCGCCAGCCTGAGCATAAGAATTGTTTCGACGGATTTCACAAACCAAAGATTGTTTACATAATCGGATTAACACGCGCAGGATCACAAATGCAGGCATTGGTGAGCAGGAAAAAGATCGTGTTTACGCGCCGTTACGTTTTTAACACTATTATTGCACTAATTCGCCCTTTGCAATCCATCAATGAGTAGTATAAATACGCTCAGTTACCTTCATTCAATCTATGGACACCACCGTTGAAACGTAGTCTGCTTTTTTCTGCCGTGCTGTGTGCGGCGTCATTGACCTCCGTCCATGCGGCGCAGCCGATCACTGAACCGGAGTTCGCCTCTGATATTGTCGATCGTTATGCCGATCATATTTTTTACGGCAGCGGTGCCACGGGGATGGCGCTGGTTGTTATCGACGGTAACCAGCGCGTCTTTCGCAGTTATGGCGAAACGCGACCTGGTAATAACGTTCGCCCGCAGCTGGATTCGGTCATACGTATTGCTTCCCTCACCAAGCTAATGACCAGTGAGATGCTGGTGAAATTGCTCGACCAGGGGACCGTGAAGTTAAACGATCCGCTAAGTAAATATGCTCCGCCAGGCGCACGCGTGCCAACCTACAATGGGACGCCCATTACGCTGGTGAATCTGGCAACCCATACCAGCGCCCTGCCCCGTGAACAGCCCGGTGGCGCGGCACATCGTCCGGTATTTGTCTGGCCAACGCGCGAGCAACGCTGGAAATACCTTTCCACTGCCAAACTAAAAGCCGCGCCGGGCAGCCAGGCCGCGTACTCCAACCTCGCATTCGATCTGCTGGCAGATGCACTGGCGAATGCGTCCGGCAAGCCTTATACCCAGTTGTTTGAAGAGCAGATTACCCGTCCATTGGGGATGAAAGACACCACCTACACCCCCTCGCCGGACCAGTGCCGCCGTTTAATGGTTGCAGAGCGCGGTGCCAGTCCATGCAATAACACGCTGGCGGCAATTGGCAGCGGCGGCGTCTATTCCACGCCTGGCGATATGATGCGCTGGATGCAGCAGTATTTGTCATCTGATTTTTATCAGCGCAGTAACCAGGCTGATCGCATGCAGACGTTGATTTATCAGCGAGCGCAGTTTACAAAAGTGATTGGCATGGATGTCCCCGGCAAAGCGGATGCGCTTGGTTTAGGCTGGGTATATATGGCCCCGAAAGAGGGTCGTCCAGGGATTATTCAGAAGACAGGTGGTGGTGGCGGTTTCATTACCTATATGGCGATGATCCCGCAGAAGAACATTGGCGCATTTGTGGTGGTCACTCGTTCGCCATTGACGCGCTTTAAAAATATGAGCGATGGCATCAATGACCTGGTGACCGAACTGAGCGGGAATAAACCGTTGGTCATCCCCGCGTCCTGATTAATACTCTGAAGGCAAACGGTTGATAGCGACCAGTTTGCCTTTATTCATTTCGATATAGCCGCCTTTACGTAAAGCAGCGAGAACTTCTGCGACGACAGAACGCGATATGCGTGTACGTTGATGGATATAATTCATCACACCAATACGTGAGCGTAATTCTTCATTCCAGTCAATCATTGATAATAACGTTGCGCGGATTTGTTCGTAGGAATTATGCCCAATGAGCTGTACGTCACGTAATTCCAGAATTCTATTTTGCCAGGCTAACCAGTAAAAAGCGTCTCGCCAGAGTTGATTTTGTTCAATAAGGGTGATGGTTTGTTTGGCTGGTAGATGATATCCCGTACAATTTCCTTCTGATATTAATTTGTATGGTATATCGTTTTTCATTAAACCATCAGCCAGTCCCATAATATAAGGAGCCTGGGTAATACCGATAAGTACGTTTTCTTCTCTACGCAGAGAGATAACGCCCTCTAAAATAACGAAAGTATCTTCGCTATTGACATCACTTGAAAATATAACTTGCTTTTCATTATTAAACTCGAAGCGCGTGCCATATCTGGACAAACATTTATCGAGCTTACCAAATTCCTGAAGAGGTTTAACTACAGATAACATTTGCGCGTCCTTTGCAGTAATGCCCGTCAAATCCTTGACGGGCATTATTTAGATTAAATAACCTATTTCTTCAGAGTGAAGAATATTACCAGGTATATTTAACACCCACGTTCGCGGACCAGTCTTGATCTACGTCACCACCACCGAGGTAGTTAGCATCGGTATAGGCGCTGAAGTTCTTGGTGAAGCTGAACTGAGTACCCAGACCAACACGTACCGCAGACCCTTCAGTACCGTTATCGATGGAATCACCGTTCACATCGTTATCGTTGTTAGAGTCGTCGTAGACGTAAGCCAGTTTGAAGTACGGAGTCAGAGCCTGGTCTTCGCTGTAGGTGAAGGTATAACCTGCATCTACACCCAGTTCATAACGCATGCTGTCGTAAGACTGACCGTCAACTTTCATGTTGTTGCTCAGCTGGTAGTCATCACCAGACTGGAACAGACCAGAAATGCTGCCGTAAGGAGTCACGTAACCAGCATCACCCAGTTTGAAGTCGTAACCGGCTTTCAAACCGAAGCCCCAAGCGTCGGAGTTGGTGCTACCGTCAACGTAAGTACCGTTGCTCATGGTTGCAGACAGGTCGTTGTTGAAGTGAGAGTAGCTCAAGCTACCATCAACAAAGACGTTGTTCGCGAAGTGAGCAGAAGAGTAGATGTAGGCAGTCTGGCTGTCTTGATCCACCTGACCAGAACGGTCATTCATGTCACCTTTAGCGAAGCCTGCAGCCGCACCGACGATCCACTTAGCGTTGTTACCATCAATTTTGGTATCAACACCAACCATGATGCCGTTAACATCCTGATCATAGTTGATGGTGCCGTTGTCGCCGTTGAAGTTGCCACCGAAGTAGCTTACCCATGCGCCGCCGTTATCAGCCAGGCCATGACGAGAGTTGGTCAGACGAGTACCAACGGTGTCTTGTTCCAGGTTCCAGATATTGGTGTTCGCAGACGGGATGCTCAGCGCCATGTTAGCGTAGTCGGTCAGCTCCATCTGTTGCAGAACAACGGTGTTACCACGCTGTTCAGCCTGATAGGTGTATGCACCCAGGTCAGCTTTGTTAGCAGCAGAGAAGGTTGCGTTGCTGTTTTTGTCGTTAACGTAGATCAGCTCGTTGCCGTTGTAGTCAGCGATAGAACCAGCACCAGTAGCGTTGTCGATACGAACTTTGTAGTTACCGGTTGCAGCTGCAACATGGTCACCGTTGTTATCAACTTCGTTCTGACCAGCTTCGATAGAAGCAGTGTTGTCGTTATCGCCGTTACCGTTAATGGTCAGGTGACCATCAGAGTTCATTGCGATTAAACCATAACCGTAGTTTGACTTGGTAGTATCGTTGGTACGGTCGTTGGTCAGGTCGGCATCAAGTACGAAGCGGTTGCTTTCGATGTTGAACACACCAGCGTGAATGTTACCACTGGTATCAGTAGTGCTGGTCAGGTTCAGAGTATCAACCTGCAGAGCATTCGCCGCAGTGTTACCGACATTCAGAATACCGTCGTTAGTCACTTTGATGTTGTTGGCATACAGAGCAGCATCACCTACAGCCCAACCAGCAGAAACTTCATCAGAAATGGTTACGGTACTGTTGTCGACAGTCAGTGAATCAGTTGCAACATGACCATCTTCGTTGATGTTCAGCGCAGAAAGACCTGTCAGAGAGATAGAGTCAGAAATCAGCGTTGAATCAGCAACATTAACCGTTGAACCACTGTTGATGCTCAGAGTATCAATCAGAGAAGTTTTGGTGGTATCCCACTGTGAACCGGTGTTCAGGGTCACATTGAACAGACCGCTCTGGTAAACTTCGTTACCGATGATGTGATCAAATTCGCTGTATTCAGAGTCGCTGTTTTCTACACCAACAGTTGATGAAGGCCACAGGCTGTTAGCTGCGATGTCGATCAGAGTTGCAGTGGCTTCAGTATTGATTCCATATGTATAGGAGTCATTTACACCATCGTCATCGGTATCAACACCAATCTGATGCGCAGACATTGCCGCACCGACCCACTTGCTGCCATTGTTCAGGGTCAGATCCAGGCGATCAGTACCATCCCAACCGTTAGTATCTACATCACCGTCAGCATCACGATAGCTATCACGACCATGCGGGAAGAAGTTCTCATCAAAGTTACTTGAGAAGAATACATCGCCCATCAGTGTGGAATTATCGAATGTTGCAGTGGTTTGCATGGCGTTATCAGCAGCAGGATGTGCAATAACAGCTAATGCGATATCGTCAGCGTTCCAACCTTTACCATTGTAATCGCTGGCATTACCTGTATTACCGAACCAACCAGTTGTACCTTCATCAGTCCATGAACCAGAGGTCACGGTTGAATCTTTAACAGTGATGGTGTTATTAAACACTTCGCTGCTGTTTACACCAGTGCTGACAGTGTTGTCGTCGATATCTTCCCACTCATAACCCTGAGTCAGCGTAATACCTGCTACATGAGAGTTATTAGAGATGGACAGATCAACTTCCTGATCCAGAGTGATGGCAGTACCAATGTTAAATACATTTACAACATGAGTGTCAGCGGCATTATTGTAGGTGCCGTTATATGTGTAGTGTTCGTAGTTGTCATCGATCGTTGAATTATCAACGGTCAGCGCCAGACGATCATGGTAGTAGTCATTCGCACGATCAGCACAATCAGTTGTCATGCACTCGGAATAAATCATGCCGTGAATAGTGCTGTTTTTGATTGTCAGGCTATTGGCGTTGGTATTAGTAGAAATACCGTCATCCAGATAGTAGGTAGAAATCACGCCGTTAACGGTAGCGTTATTAATGACCGGATAGATATCGCCGTTGTAATAACTATCAGCGGCATAGTTATTCCAGCCTACATAACCATCATAGTAAACGTCATCAGCATAGGTGGCGTCGTTGTAGTGATGGAAAGTATTGTAAGTTTGACCAGAAATATCGTTGGTCGCTGCATTAGCCTGAGAGGTGATAGCCAGAGTGCAAGCCAATGCTAATTGTGATACTACAAGTTTCTTTTTCCAGGAGTGCATTTGTCATCCCTCCTCAGGGACGTAATAAGTTGATCCATCAATTATCAATGCATAGAAAACATCTTATGTTTCGCGTTGACGATTATGCGGCGTTATAGAGGAATGGTTCAATTATTCTTTCCCCGAAGTCCGGTTACGGACATATATAAAGCACGGAGGAACACACAAAGAAAAAATTGATAAAGGCTTGATGTTTCAACAAGTTAACAGGAGTTCCATTTTTAAAGCATATGCATTTAAAATATCAAACACACAAACCAGACAAATAATCTATCAATAATCAATGAACTTTAAATCATTCCGTTTTTGATAACGCAACCGAATTCGTAAAAACAATAATCGAGGGATATAAATAAAAATTAAAAATATTTTCAGTGAATATAAAATTATTGCTATTTCTATTACAAAGATGTCCTGGCCTCTCTTCCATTCTCTTCTTGTCAACATCGCGACAACTTTCGTAAAACATCCCCACCCTGCTTAAGGTATACTATGCCCCTCGATTCCACAAAAATCAGGCAGACCATGACAGATTTAATCCAACGCCCTCGTCGCCTGCGCAAATCTCCTGCGCTGCGCGCTATGTTTGAAGAGACAACACTTAGCCTTAACGACCTGGTGTTGCCGATCTTTGTTGAAGAAGAAATTGACGACTACAAAGCCGTTGAAGCCATGCCAGGCGTGATGCGCATTCCAGAGAAACATCTGGCACGCGAAATTGAACGCATCGCCAACGCCGGTATTCGTTCCGTGATGACTTTCGGCATCTCTCACCATACCGATGAAACCGGCAGCGACGCCTGGCGGGAAGATGGACTGGTGGCGCGGATGTCGCGCATCTGCAAGCAGACTGTGCCAGAAATGATCGTCATGTCAGACACTTGTTTCTGTGAATACACTTCTCACGGTCACTGCGGTGTGCTGTGCGAGCATGGCGTCGACAACGACGCGACTCTGGAAAATTTAGGCAAGCAAGCCGTGGTTGCAGCTGCTGCAGGCGCAGACTTCATCGCCCCTTCCGCCGCGATGGACGGCCAGGTACAGGCAATTCGCCATGCGCTGGACGCTGCGGGCTTTAAAGATACGGCGATTATGTCGTATTCGACCAAGTTCGCCTCCTCCTTTTATGGCCCGTTCCGTGAAGCTGCCGGAAGCGCATTAAAAGGCGACCGCAAAAGCTATCAGATGAACCCAATGAACCGTCGTGAGGCGATTCGTGAGTCACTGCTGGATGAAGCCCAGGGCGCAGACTGCCTGATGGTGAAACCAGCTGGAGCGTACCTCGACATCGTGCGTGAGCTGCGTGAACGTACTGAATTGCCGATTGGCGCGTATCAGGTGAGCGGTGAGTATGCGATGATTAAGTTCGCCGCGCTGGCGGGTGCTATAGATGAAGAGAAAGTCGTGCTCGAAAGCTTAGGTTCGATTAAGCGTGCGGGTGCGGATCTGATTTTCAGCTACTTTGCGCTGGATTTGGCTGAGAAGAAGATTCTGCGTTAATGTTCATTATGCCGGGTTATCCAACCCGGCATTTCCCCCTTACCCCGCCCGATAAAACGGTTTATCCCCAAGGATCGTCGCCCGATGCATTATCCGCCGCTGTGGCAGGTAATCCGCATTGGCATAGTGCTGGGTTACGCGGTTATCCCAAATCGCAATATCATTTGGTTGCCAGCGCCAGCGCACCTGAAACTCCGGTTTGGTGATGTGGGCAAATAAAAAGCCCAGCAAGGCTTCGCTCTCTTTCTCGCTGACATCAACAATTCGCGTGGTAAAGCCTTCATTCACAAACAGCGCCTGTTTACCGCTCACCGGATGCGTTCGCACCACCGGATGTAGCAACGGCGGATTTTTCGCGACCGCCTCGCGCCAGCGTTGATGCTCCTCCTCGGTTTTGCGGTATTTGTATTCCGGGAACGATTTACGGAAATCATGCTCCGCACGCAGCCCGCTCAGCAGCTGGCGGAAGGGAACAGAGAGCGCCTCATAGGCCGCAATACCGCTGGTCCAGAGCGTATCGCCGCCGGTCGAGGGTAACTCTTTTGCCGCCAGAATCGCCCCTGCGGGTGGCGTTTCAATAAATGTCACATCGGTATGCCAGTTGTCGTTATCCGGCGGATTATCGTTATGAGTATCCAGCACGATGATCTCGTCAACCCCTTCGGCATGAGGGTAAACAGGGTGAATATGCAGTTCGCCAAAACGCTGGGCCAGCACGCGTTGCTGCTGCGGCATAATAGCTTGTTCGCGCAGAAACACCACCTGATGGCGCAGCACCGCATGGTAAAGCTGTTCAAACTGATTATCGCTTAACGGGCGCGTCAGGTCGGCACCCGAAATTTGTGCGCCAATATACGGCCCCAGCGGGGTAATGCTCAGACGTTCACTCATTGTACTTCTCCATGCCAGGGCGTCAGGCGGCGCTGTAACGCGCGCAAACCCAGTTCTAAAAGAAAAGCGATAATCGCAATCACCGCGATCCCCGCCAGCACCACGTCAGTCACGAGAAATTCACCCGCTGACTGAACCATAAATCCTAAACCGCGCGTCGCGGCAATCAGCTCCGCCGCTACCAGCGTAGACCAGCCCACACCCAGACCAATGCGTAATCCGGTGAGGATTTCCGGCAGCGCGCCGGGCAAAATGACAAACCACAGCACCTGCGCACGACTGGCACCCAGCGACTGGGCGGCACGAATGCGAACCTGCTGCGCGCTTTTCACCCCCGCCAGCGCCGACATCGCCACCGGTGCAAAAATCGCTAAATAGATCAGTAAGATCTTCGAGGTTTCACCAATACCAAACCAGATCACCATCAGCGGCAAATAAGCCAGCGGCGGCACCGGACGATAAAGCTCGATTATCGGATCCAGAATGCCGCGCACCGTCGGGCTTAGCCCCATGGCGATCCCGACCGGAATACCGATCAACACCGCCGCGAGTAGTGCCAGCAAAATGCGCGTCAGGCTGGCTGCAAGATGCTGCCACAGGGTGGCGTCCATAAATCCCTGCGGCCCGGCAATGGTGAGCAGTTTTGCCAGTACCTGTTGCGGTGGCGGCAAAAACAGCGGGCTAATCAGGTGCAGCGCCGCGACTGCCCACCATACAGTGAGCAAAACCGCTAACGTGCCAATGCTTAAGGTCACCTGACGCGAGAGCGGCCAGCGCCATTTCAGCCGATGCGAATGCAGTTTTTCATTAATGAGCACACTCATGAGAACGCCTCCCGTTGCTCAAATACGCGGCTTAAAACATATTCGCGCATGGCGATGAATCGTGGATCGGACTTGATGCTGCGGCTCGACTCTCCCGCAACAAAGCGGCGAGCAAAGTTGAGCGGCAGCCGCTCCAGCACGCGGCCAGGGCCGGGTGAAAGCAGAACCAGTTCAGTCGCCATAAACACCGCTTCTTCTATATCGTGGGTAATCAACAGCACCTGCTTGCCCGTCTCCTGCCAGAGTTTCAGCAGCAGGGTTTGCATCTGGTCGCGGGTGAAGGCGTCCAGCGCGCCAAACGGTTCATCGAGTAATAACAGCTGGGGATTCGCCGCCAGCGCGCGGGCAATCCCTACCCGCTGACGTTGACCGCCGGAAAGCTGCCAGATATAGCGTTTTTCTGCGCCTTCCAGCCCCACTTTTTTCAGCATCTGGTGCGCGATTTCCAGGCGCTGTACTTTCTCTACACCTGCCAGTTGCAGGCCGAACGCCACGTTGTCTACCACATTACGCCACGGCAACAGCCCTTCATTCTGAAAAACCACGCCCCGCTCTGCGCCCGGTCCCTCAATGCGTTTGCCCGCCAGTTGAATACTGCCGTGCTGATAAGGCACAAAACCGGCAATCAGATTCAGCAGGGTGGTTTTACCGCAGCCGGACGGCCCCAGCACCACCAGTAGCTCGCCGCTTTCCAGCGTCAGGTTGATATCTTCCAGCGCCGGTTTGCCGCCATAATCGGCATAGAGATGAGAGATTTGCAGCATCTGCGCCTCCTTTTATTGCACGAAGCGCGAGGTCACGTACTGGCTGTAATCTTTCGCTACAGCCGGGACTTTGCCCTGCTCTTTCAAAAACTGCGCGGTGTCGATGATCGCTTTGTTCACCGGTCCGGTCAGTTCTGCCGTTTGCTGCTGCGGCGTCAGATAGGTATTCCCCTTCACCAGCCCCGGAACGTCACCTTCAGGTACGCCGCTTAAACGTGCCAGTTTGCTGATGTTTTCCGGCTGTTTCAGCCACGCGTCTGGATTAGCAATGTACGGTTGTTGAGCATCGATGGCGCTTTTAGCGAACGCTTTCACGACCTCAGGATGTTTCTCGGCAAAATCTTTGCGCACCACCCAGACGTCCAGCGTTGGCGCGCCCCACTGCCCAACCTGTTCAGAATCGGTCAACACCTTGCCGTCTTTTTCCAGGGCGTTAACCGCCGGTGCCCAGACATAAGCACCATCAATGTCTCCCCGTTGCCATGCGGCGATAATCGCGGGTGGCTGCAGGTTCACTATCTCCACTTGTCCGGGTTTTATACCCCAGTGTTTCAGCGCCGCCAGCAGGCTGTAGTGGGTGGTGGAGATAAACGGTACGGCGATGCGTTTGCCAATGAGATCTTCCGGTTTGCTGATAGTTTTCTTTACCACCAGCGCTTCGGAGTTACCCAGTTTTGACGCCAGTAAGAAGACTTCAATCGGCACCTGTTGGCTGGCTGCCACCGCTAATGGGCTGGAACCGAGGTTACCGATTTGGACATCGCCTGAAGCCAGCGCCCGCACGATGCTGGCTCCGCTGTCAAACTTGCGCCAGTCCACCGTCGCCCCGCTCTCTTTAGCAAAGGTGTTATCAGCCTGAGCCACTTTCGCCGGTTCAGCGGAGGTTTGATAGGCCACGGTGACGTTCACCGCCTGTGCCTGAAAAGCGATGAATGCCAGTGCGGCAAGAAGTGTGTTACGCGATGAAATTGCCATGATTGTCTGCTCCCCTGTCTTGTTATAGGAGCAGTATTCAGGAATAAAAACATTCATTAAAAGAATTAGTCGTTATCGCACAGATGATTTTATTCTTAGCAAAAAAGTGGCAAAGGAAAGATTAAATATGCAATTACACCCACTCTGACAATTCAGTAAGTTACTGCACTTCATTTTTATTAATGCATAAACAAGCAGAACATAATGTCTTTTATTTTATTAACAGCAATACATATAATGAAATCATTATATTCACATTGCATATATAACTGTATCATTCTCAATCAACCACATAATACATTCACATAATGTATATAATCCATATTTGTGCCTAGAACATATTTTTAATATGTAATTAATTGACAAACTAAATCACATCTAAATACAATATATAAAACAAAATAACTATACAAACCAAACACACAAACACTTAACATATGAACTACATAAAAGATTACGCAGTCGTATCCCCGTACCTGAAAGCCCCTTATTTTTCAGCTATCAGTAATTTTTAACACTTAAAAATTAGCATCTGTCTGTGCCAGAGATTACGTCTCTGCGGGCATCGTTGTGCTTGTAGTATAATAAATAAAATGGAGTGTCATTAAGTGGATAAGGTTTTAGATTCAGCCATCCTTTCTTCGGCAAATAAAAGAAAGGGTATCCTTGCTATTGGCGCACATCCTGACGATATAGAATTGGGCTGTGGCGCGTCGCTTGCTCGTCTTGCGCAAAAAGGAATTTATATCGCAGCCGTGGTGATGACTACCGGCAACTCTGGCACAGATGGAATAATCGATCGCCATGAAGAATCGCGCAACGCCCTAAAGATATTAGGGTGCCACCAAACTATTCATCTTAATTTTGCTGACACCCGCGCGCATTTGCAGCTCAATGATATGATTTCCGCCCTGGAAGACATCATTAAAAATCAAATTCCTTCTGATGTTGAAATCATGCGGGTATATACCATGCATGATGCCGACCGCCATCAGGATCATCTTGCTGTTTATCAAGCTTCAATGGTTGCCTGCCGAACTATTCCACAAATTCTCGGCTACGAAACCCCAAGCACCTGGCTTTCATTTATGCCTCAGGTTTTTGAATCCGTTAAAGAAGAATATTTCACAGTCAAACTTGCTGCATTAAAAAAACATAAAAGCCAGGAACGACGCGATTATATGCGTCATGATCGCCTGCGTGCAGTTGCACAATTTCGCGGGCAACAGGTCAATAGCGATCTGGGTGAAGGCTTTGTAATTCATAAAATGATTCTTTGAGCAAATTGCATGAAAACCTGGATATTTATATGTATGGCCGTAGCAATATTGCTATGGTTCCTGAGTACGTTAAGGCGTAAGCCCAGCCAAAAAAAAGGTTGTATTGACGCCATTATACCTGCGTATAACGAAGGCCCGTGTCTGGCACAGTCACTGGATAATCTACTGCGTAACCCTTATTTTTGCCGGGTAATTTGCGTTAACGACGGCTCCACGGACAATACCGAAGCGGTCATGGCGGAAGTCAAACGCAAATGGGGCGACCGCTTTATTGCCGTCACGCAAAAAAATACCGGTAAAGGTGGTGCGCTGATGAATGGCCTCAATTACGCCACCTGCGACCAGGTTTTTTTAAGTGATGCCGACACCTATGTTCCGCCCGATCAAGACGGAATGGGCTATATGCTGGCAGAAATAGAGCGCGGTGCTGATGCCGTAGGCGGCATTCCCTCTACTGCGTTGAAAGGCGCGGGTCTGTTACCGCACATCCGCGCGACCGTAAAGTTGCCGATGATTGTTATGAAGCGCACGCTACAGCAGCTCCTGGGCGGCGCACCGTTTATTATCAGCGGTGCCTGCGGGATGTTCCGTACTGATGTATTGCGTAAGTTCGGTTTCTCCGATCGTACTAAAGTCGAAGACCTTGATCTCACCTGGACATTGGTGGCAAACGGCTATCGTATTCGGCAGGCGAATCGCTGCATCGTATACCCACAGGAATGCAACAGCCCGCGTGAGGAGTGGCGTCGCTGGCGGCGTTGGATTGTGGGCTACGCGGTCTGTATGCGCCTGCATAAAAGGCTTTTATTTAGCCGCTTCGGTATCTTCAGTATATTTCCTATGCTGTTGGTTGTGCTTTATGGCGTTGAGATTTATCTCACTACCTGGTTTAATGAATTCATTACCACCGGGCCGCATGGTGTGGTGTTGGCAATGTTTCCGCTTATCTGGGTCGGCGTAGTTTGTGTTATTGGTGCTTTTAGCGCCTGGTTTCATCGTTGCTGGTTGTTGGTGCCTTTAGCACCGCTTTCCGTTGTGTATGTATTATTAGCTTATGCCATCTGGATTATTTATGGACTTATTGCCTTTTTTACTGGACGCGAACCTCAGCGCGACAAACCCACCCGCTATTCCGCACTGGTGGAAGCGTCAACCTCTTATTCCCAACCTTCTGTCACAGGAACTGAAAAACTTTCTGAAGCTTAATGTTAAAGAGAAAAATATTCAGATTGCAGACCAGGTAATTATTGATGAAACTGCAGGTGAAGTTGTTATCGGCGCGAATACCCGTATTTGTCACGGTGCCGTTATTCAGGGTCCGGTAGTGATTGGCGCAAACTGCCTGATAGGTAATTATGCGTTTATTCGTCCTGGCACAATAATCAGCAATGGCGTAAAAATTGGCTTCGCCACCGAAATTAAAAATGCGGTTATTGAAGCGGAAGCAACGATTGGTCCGCAATGCTTTATTGCCGACTCGGTAGTTGCAAACCAGGCATATTTGGGCGCACAAGTACGAACCAGTAATCATCGTCTGGATGAACAGCCCGTGTCTGTTCGAACTCCCGAGGGAATTATCGCTACCGGATGCGATAAATTAGGTTGTTATATCGGGCAGCGTTCACGCCTTGGCGTACAAGTTATTATTTTGCCTGGGCGAATTATTTCCCCGAACACGCAACTTGGCCCGCGCGTGATTGTAGAACGTAATTTACCTACCGGAACTTATTCACTCCGACAAGAACTTATCCGTACAGGAGATTAAAATGATAAAACGGACGTTATTAGCGGCGGCCATTTTTAGCGCATTACCCGCTTATGCCGGGTTAACTTCCATTACCGCGGGCTACGATTTTACCGATTATTCTGGCGATCATGGCAACCGTAATTTAGCGTATGCTGAACTGGTGGCGAAAGTTGAAAACGCAACGCTGCTTTTTAATCTTTCCCAGGGGCGTCGTGATTATGAAACTGAACATTTCAATGCCACTCGCGGTCAGGGTGCGGTCTGGTATAAATGGAATAACTGGCTGACAACCCGAACGGGTATTGCCTTTGCGGATAATACGCCGGTCTTTGCCCGCCAGGATTTTCGTCAGGATATTAACCTGGCACTGTTGCCAAAAACGCTTTTCACGACCGGTTATCGCTACACTAAATATTACGATGATGTCGAAGTCGATGCCTGGCAAGGCGGCGTATCACTCTATACTGGCCCGGTGATCTCCAGCTACCGCTATACCCATTATGACTCCAGCGATGCAGGTGGTAGTTACAGCAATATGATTTCCGTGCGTCTGAATGACCCGCGCGGCACTGGTTATACGCAACTATGGCTAAGCCGCGGAACAGGCGCTTACACCTATGACTGGACGCCAGAAACACGCTACGGCAGCATGAAGAGCGTCAGTTTGCAACGTATTCAACCGCTGACTGAGCAACTTAATCTCGGGCTGACGGCAGGTAAAGTGTGGTACGACACCCCAACTGATGATTATAACGGTCTGCAATTTGCAGCCCATCTGACCTGGAAATTCTGATTGCTTCTGCCGCCCGCTATCCGGGGCGGCCTTCCCTGCCGATTAGCCCCCCCTTTCCTCTTTGTTTTCCGACCACATTCACCGGATAAATTTTATTCTCCAGTGTTATATACTATAGGGGGGTATGTATTGACATATGGCATACCCCCCTATAGTATATTGCGTGCAGATGATGAGGTGCGAAATGCCCAGTACTCCGGAAGAGAAGAAAAAGGTCCTTACTCGAGTTCGTCGTATTCGGGGGCAGATTGATGCTCTGGAACGGTCGCTGGAGGGTGATGCCGAATGCCGTGCCATACTCCAACAGATCGCTGCCGTTCGGGGCGCGGCTAACGGGCTGATGGCAGAAGTGCTTGAAAGCCATATCCGGGAAACGTTTGACCGAAATGACTGCTACAGCCGCGAAGTCAGCCAATCCGTTGACGACACTATTGAACTGGTTCGTGCCTATCTTAAATAGCTGAATCTATTACCATATTGAGGAAGAGCGAGAGATGAAATCACGTGCTGCCGTTGCATTTGCTCCCGGTAAACCGCTGGAAATCGTTGAAATTGACGTTGCACCACCGAAAAAAGGTGAAGTGCTGATTAAAGTCACCCATACCGGCGTTTGCCATACCGACGCATTTACCCTCTCCGGCGATGACCCGGAAGGTGTATTCCCGGTAGTTCTCGGTCACGAAGGGGCCGGCGTTGTGGTTGAAGTCGGTGAAGGCGTAACCAGCGTCAAACCTGGCGACCATGTGATCCCGCTTTACACCGCAGAGTGCGGCGAGTGTGAGTTCTGTCGTTCCGGCAAAACCAACCTCTGTGTTGCGGTTCGCGAAACCCAGGGTAAAGGCCTGATGCCAGACGGCACCACCCGTTTTTCTTACAACGGGCAGCCGCTTTATCACTACATGGGATGCTCTACATTCAGTGAATACACCGTGGTCGCGGAAGTGTCTCTGGCCAAAATTAATCCAGAAGCAAACCACGAACACGTCTGCCTGCTGGGCTGTGGCGTGACGACCGGTATTGGCGCGGTACACAACACGGCTAAAGTCCAGCCCGGTGATTCTGTTGCCGTATTTGGTCTTGGCGCGATTGGTCTGGCAGTTGTTCAGGGCGCGCGTCAGGCGAAAGCGGGACGGATTATCGCTATTGATACGAACCCGAAGAAATTCGATCTGGCGCGTCGCTTCGGTGCTACCGACTGTATTAACCCGAATGACTACGACAAACCGATTAAAGATGTCCTGCTGGATATCAACAAATGGGGTATCGACCATACCTTTGAATGCATCGGTAACGTCAACGTGATGCGTGCGGCGCTGGAAAGTGCGCACCGCGGCTGGGGTCAGTCGGTGATCATCGGGGTCGCGGGTTCCGGTCAGGAAATCTCCACCCGTCCATTCCAGTTGGTCACTGGTCGCGTATGGAAAGGTTCCGCGTTTGGCGGCGTGAAAGGTCGTTCCCAGTTACCGGGTATGGTTGAAGATGCGATGAAAGGTGATATCGATCTGGAACCGTTTGTCACGCATACCATGAGCCTGGATGAAATTAATGACGCCTTCGACCTGATGCATGAAGGCAAATCCATTCGAACCGTAATTCGTTACTGATTGCCCGCAGGTTTACCCCGTCCAGTTCAGGCGGGGTTCTTAATACTCTCCCCGGGCAGCCGTCCGGGGGATTAACCGTGAGATAATGACTGATGGAACTCATTGAAAAACATGCCAGCTTTGGCGGCTGGCAAAATGTGTATCGGCATTATTCCCCATCACTGAAATGTGAAATGAATGTCGGCGTCTATCTCCCACCAAAAGCCGCAAGTGAAAAATTGCCGGTGTTGTACTGGCTTTCAGGGCTGACTTGCAACGAGCAGAATTTCATTACTAAATCGGGGATGCAGCGTTACGCGGCGGAGCACAACATTATTGTTGTTGCGCCAGACACCAGTCCGCGAGGCAGTCATGTCGCAGATGCTGACCGTTACGATCTCGGGCAAGGTGCCGGGTTTTACCTGAACGCAACGCAAGCGCCGTGGAATGAACATTACAAAATGTATGACTATATCCGCAACGAGCTGCCGGATTTAGTGATGCATCATTTTCCGGCAACGACCAGAAAGTCTATCTCAGGTCATTCTATGGGCGGGCTGGGCGCGCTGGTGCTGGCGTTACGTAACCCAGATGAATATGTCAGCGTCTCGGCGTTTTCGCCCATTGTCTCCCCATCGCAAGTACCGTGGGGACAGCAAGCCTTTACCGCATATCTTGGTGAAGATAAAGAAGCCTGGTTGGATTACGACCCGGTGAGTCTTATTTCACAAGGTCAACGCGTTGCGGAAATCATGGTTGATCAGGGGTTGAGTGATGATTTTTACGCAGAACAGCTGCGGACTCCAAATCTTGAAAAGATCTGCCAGGAGATGAATATCAAGACGTTAATCCGTTATCACGAGGGTTATGATCACAGCTATTATTTTGTCTCCAGTTTTATTGGCGAGCATATTGCCTACCACGCCAATAAACTGAATATGCGTTAATAATAGTGCACGATTGCCGGATGCGGCGTGAACGCCTTATCCGCCTACATTTCGCCCGCAGGCCGTAGGCATGATAAGACGCGCATAGCGTCGCATCAGGCATCTACGTACGACTTATCTATGTTTACCACATCAAATCATCAGGCACTTTGAAGTCGGCATACGGGTCGTCTTCATCCTGCTCTTCGGCACTGAGCGCGCTGTGCAACACAATACTGCTGGCATCACGCTGAGCAATTTTATCGGCAACGCTGGCGGGAATAATGGCGTATTCACCTTCGCTATTGTTATCGAGCAACAAGCGGGCAATCGCCAGACGACCATTAATCAACTGCGCCTGTGTGAGCTTATCGACAAAAATCTTCTTAATCAGATTGCCGTCAGTGAAGTTAAAACCAATATCGCCATTGGCAATGGTGATTCGGTTCATTTCAATGAGCTGCTTCACCTGAGCTTTATATTCTTTCGCCAACGCCGCTTGTTTTTGTTGCTCGCTAAGCTGTTTATCACGCTCAAGCTGTGCCTTTTTATTTTCTTCTACCGCCGCCCGAGCTTCACGCGCCTGAACGCGCGATTTTTTCGCCGTTCTCTCGACCTTCGCCGCTTTTTTGCTGGTGACTAATCCTGCTTTGAGCAACTGCTCTTGTAAGGTAAGTTTTGCCATCTTTGTTTCCAAACCCGCTGAATAATTTTTAGCGAGTATACCTGTAAACGCCGTAGGTGTATTGGGGGCAAGTCCCTTTCGCCCCTACTTAATAAGGCGCGTCAGGCATCGGCGCACGGCTGCATTCGTGATCTCCGACTCATCAAAATAAACACCGCCAACCCAGCAACAAGAATACCCGGTGCAGAAGCGGCCATTACGCCGACCGTGCCAGTGCCTAATGCCAGCATTTTCCCGGCCAGTAACGGACCGCTCATAGCCCCCAGACGCCCTACCGCCACGGCGGTTCCCACACCTGTTGCGCGGATCTGCGAACTGTAAAACAACGGTGCCAGGGCATACAAAAAGCTTTGCCCACCTGTCGCAAACAACCCCGCGACGAATCCCGCCAGCAACATACCGTTAAATGACGACACCGTTCCCAGCGCCAGCAGCGAAGCTAACATGCCGCTATAAATCAGTAGCGACATGGTTACTGGACGCAGCTTATCCATCAATGCGCCCAACATTAACGTCCCGCTTGCCGCCCCCATTTGCAGTGCAAACATCACCCCTGCCGCCTGCGATGGCTGGAATCCTTGCTCCACTAAAAGCAGCGGTAGCCAGTTGATCAACATGTAGACCACCAGCAGAGTGAAGAAATAACACAACCACAGCAGCAGCGTCGCGGTGGCCGTTTCTGGCGCAAATAACGCACGCAGTGGTGGCGCAGCCTGTTTTTCGCCAGCGAAAACCGCCGACTCCGGCAGCCAGCGCATTAATAGTGGTACCAGAATCAACGGCACTACACCACCGACCCAAAACACCGTTTGCCAGGCTAAGTTTGCCCCCGCGAAACCCAGTGTCGCCGCCAGCGCCGCGCCAATGGGGACACCGCAATACATCAGGCTCACTGCCGTCCCACGAAAACGTGGACCCGCGGCTTCAGACGTCAGGGCGATAAGATTCGGCAACGCCGCCCCCAGCCCGACACCTGTCATCAGCCGCGCAAAGACCAGTGAGGGGAAATCCCAGGCAATCGCCGTTGCCAGTGAGAACAAACCAAACAGCGCAACTGAGCTAATTAAAATACGCTTACGACCATAACGGTCCGCCAGCATTCCGCCAACCAGCGCGCCGGGTAGCAAACCGAGTATTCCGGCGCTGAATATCCAGCCCATTTGCATTTTATCGAGTGCGAAAGCCTGGGCGATGCCACCCGCCGCAATGCCAGCCGCCTGAAGATCCAGTCCTTCCATCAGAGCGACCAAAAAACAAAGCCCGATGGTCAGCATCAGGCGGGATGAAGATGATGAAGGGATACGAGTCGACATAAGATGAACCTCGTTGCGAGTGCAGGTGAATCGCGGCTGATACATTGCCAGCCGCGTAATCAGAACCATTTAATGACTGCCTACAGGCGAAGAAAATGTAGGCCGAACAAGGCGTTTACGCCGCATCCGGCAGTCGTGCTGGGATGGGCATACAAAATGCACGTTCTCGGCAGTCATCATTATTTGTTGTTGCGCAGATCCAGCGCCACGTCGACGATCATATCCTCCTGGCCGCCAACCATCCGGCGTTTGCCCAGCTCAACGAGAATATCCACCGCGCTTAAGCCATAACGCGCCGCCGCCGTTTCACAGTGACGCAGGAAGCTGGAGTAAACACCAGCATATCCCAGCGCCAGCGTTTCGCGATCGACTCGTACCGGTCGATCCTGCAACGGACGCACCAGGTCGTCAGCGGCATCCATTAACGCATAGAGATCGGTCCCATGCGGCCAACCCAGTTTATCCGTGGCGGCAATAAACACTTCCAGCGGCGCGTTACCTGCGCCCGCGCCCATTCCCGCGAGGCTGGCGTCGATTCGGTCGCAGCCCTCTTCCACCGCCGCGATAGAGTTCGCCACGCCAAGACTCAGGTTATGGTGAGCGTGCATGCCGGTTTGCGTTTCTGGTTTCAGCACTGCTTTCAGGGCGCGGAAACGGTCACGGATATCGCTCATGTTCATCGCACCGCCAGAATCCACCACATAAATACAGGTCGCACCGTAGCCTTCCATCAGCTTTGCCTGCTTTGCGAGATTCTCCGGCGTGGTCATATGGCTCATCATCAGAAAACCAACGGTGTCCATTCCGAGCTCGCGGGCATACTGAATATGCTGGGCGGAAACATCAGCTTCGGTACAGTGCGTTGCCACACGAACCACCCGCGCGCCAGCCTGCCAGGCATTTTTCAGATCGTGAATAGTGCCGATTCCTGGCAGCAACAACGTCGCGATTTTGGCGTGCTTCACCACATCCGCCGCTGCTTCAATCCATTCAAGGTCGCTATGTGCGCCGAAACCATAGTTAAAGCTGGACCCCTGCAAACCGTCGCCATGGGCCACTTCAATCGAATCCACGCGGGCATCGTCCAGTGCTTTGGCAATCTGGCGAACGTTTTCCAGCGAATACTGATGACGAATGGCGTGCATACCGTCACGCAACGTGACGTCCGAGATATAAAGTTTTTTACCGTTCATGCCGCTTCTCCTGCCTTGCGCGCCAGTGACTGGGCCATTTTTTCCGCTGTCGCCAGCGCACTGGAAGTCATAATGTCGAGGTTGCCCGCATAGGCAGGCAGATAATGCGCTGCGCCTTCGACTTCCAGCCAGACCGCCGTTTTCAGTCCGGAGAACTGCCCCACGCCCGGCAAATTAACCGGTTTATCCTGCGGGATAACTTCAAACTGCACGCGCTGTTTCAGGCGATAACCCGGTACGTAAGCCTGCACCGCCTCAGCCATTTCATTGATTGAGGCTTCGATATCATCTTGTGAAGCTTCGTCGCTCAATACATACACCGTGTCACGCATCATCAACGGTGGCTCTGCTGGGTTAAGCACAATAATCGCCTTCCCTTTTGCCGCGCCGCCCACCACTTCAATGGCTCGAGACGTGGTTTCTGTAAATTCATCGATATTGGCACGCGTGCCAGGTCCGGCAGATTTACTGGCAATAGAAGCGATAATTTCGGCGTAATGAACACGCGCCACGCGTGAAACTGCCGCTACCATTGGAATGGTGGCCTGGCCGCCGCAGGTAACCATGTTGACGTTCAGTTGATCGACATTCGCCTCGAGATTAACGACCGGCACGCAGTAGGGGCCGATGGCAGCAGGCGTCAGGTCAATTAAGCGAATATCCGGTTTCGCTTCGCGCAAAGCGGCATCGTTTTTCACATGCGCACCCGCGCTGGTCGCATCAAATACAATGTCGATATCAGCAAATTCAGGCATGTTCATCAGCCCGATCACCCCTTCATGGGTGGTGGCGACGCCCATACGTCTGGCACGCGCCAGACCGTCGGACTGAGGATCAATGCCGACCATCACCGCCATCTCCAGATGCTGACCGTGACGCAAAATTTTAATCATCAGATCGGTGCCAATGTTGCCAGAACCGATAATGGCGACTTTACGCTTACTCATGACAGACTTCCTTTTGGCGCTGCGTTTGAAAATGTCGCAGCAACTGAACCTATGCCTTCGATATGGGCTTCAAAACGATCGCCCGCATTTACCGCCACCATCGGACCTAATGCCCCGGTAAGAATGATATCTCCGGCGCGCAGCGGTTCACCCAGGCTGGCCATTTTGCGTGCCAGCCAGACGGCGGCATTAAGCGGATGTCCCAGGCATTCGCTGCCACGCCCACTGGAAACCTCTTCGTTATTACGCGTCATCTTCATGGCGCAGTTTTTCAGGTCTAACCCCGCCGGACGTTGCGCCGGGCCGCCGATGACATACACCCCGCAGGAGGCGTTATCTGCCACGGTATCGACAAACTGAATCGACCAGTCGCGAATGCGGCTACCCACCACCTCCAGCGCCGGAAGTACCCATTCAATGGCGTTATACAGTTCGTCGAAGGTGATATCGGTTGTGGGCAAATCGCGGTTCAACACCAGTGCGATCTCCGCTTCAATGCGGGGTTGCAGAACGCGGGAAAAAGGAATGGTTTCGTTATCGCCATAACACATGTCGGCAAATAATGTCCCGAAATCCGGTTGATCAACGCCCAGTTGTTGCTGCACTTTCGGATGCGTCAGCCCCACTTTACGCCCCACCACGCGACGCCCCTGCGCAACGTCATATTGCACATTTATGTGCTGAATGGCGTAGGCCGCTTCAGCGTTATCGATACCAATCAGATCGCGCAGCGGCGCAATCGCTTCGCCCTGCTCTGCGGCGCGGCGTAAATCCGCCGCCAGTTGCTCAAGAGTATGCTTCGTCATGACCGTTCCTTAAGGGCGTGCGAGGAAATTCAGCACCAGTTGATTGAAAGCGTCGGCATGTTCCCACTGCGCCCAGTGACCACAGTCGCGGAAGATATGCAGTTCAGAACCGGCAATGCCGGACAGCAGACGCAGACCCGCATCCATCGGCACAAAGCGGTCGTTGCGCCCCCAGACAATCAGGGTTTGCGCTTTGATTTCCGCCAGACGTGGGCCAAAATCCGGGAACTGTTTCGGATTGGCTTCCAGGCTCTTAACGAAGTTTTCCAGGTGATCGCGGCGCGACAGCATATTATTCAGGCGCGCTTCAAACAGGGCGTCGGTCAAATCGCTGGTATCAAAAACGAAGATATCCATCATCAGCTTCAGGTTTTCGATAGTCGGCTGACGATAAAGCTGATTCAGTCGCTTAATACCTTCGGTTGGCATCGGCGTAAACAAACTCATGCCGCCCGTACCGCCGCCCATCAGCACCAGTTTGCCGACGCGCTCCGGCCAGTTAAGGGTGAACGCCACAGAACTGTGGCCGCCCATCGAGTTGCCTAGCAGGTGGATTTTGGCGATATCCAGTTGATCCACCACGCTTTTCAGGATTCGCGCATTAAGATCCGATCGCGAACCACTATTAACGATCGAATCGCTCTTACCCCAACCCGGACAATCCAGCAGGATCACCCGATAGCCCGCCTCTACCAGCGGATCGATATTGCGGCTGAAGTTCGCCCAGCCAGTAGCACCCGGGCCGGAACCATGCAGCAGGACAACAGTTTCGTCGCCTTGTCCGCAGTCATTAAAATGGATGCGCAGCGTTTTACCCGCTTCTTCTACATTCAGAAAACAGCTGGTGGCGGCTTCGGTTTGTGGCTGATAACTCATCATCTTCTCCTGCATATTCAGTTCTCTGTTCTGGCGCTTAACGAGCCAAATCCGGCAATCCACTCCGGGATTGGGCGGTAATAACGCCCTTCGCTACGCCAGTTGCCAAACGCAGAAATAGCGGCAAAAGCGGCGACCCAGGTTTTGATTTCATGTGTCGACTTTCCGGCAATGGCGGAAAGCTCTTCGTTACTGACGGCATCCAGTTCCTGTATGCGTCCCTGCTCCAGCAAAGTCATGAACTGGTTATCCCAAATCGGGTTGAGCGGATGCAGCGTTCTCTGATCCTCAACAAACTTCTCAGCGGCGCTAATCACCCGTTGCTGACGCAATTCGCGCTCACTGGCGGGTAAATCTTTCCCGCTCCCCAATAGACGGTCGCGCATATGGGCATCGGCTTTCGCCAGTTCTGGCACCGGCGGCTGATGGGAAAGCCCACCGGACCCAAGGAACAGCACGCGTTTATTGAGAGTGCTGGTGAAACGTCCAATGGCTTCCCCCAACATGCGGGTACGCTGGAAACCGGGCAGCGGCGTGGCGACACCGTTGATGAACACCGGCAGTACTGGCACCTTATCCAGCCCGCCGAGCAGGAACTCCAGCGGCTGGGCGAACCCGTGGTCCACCTGCATACAGTAAGAAACGGCAAGATCGATTCCGCTCTTCATGACGGCATGCGCACAGGCCTCCGCCAGCTCCACAGGCACGGGCAGCTCACCTGCCGCACTGCCGAAATCACCAATTGCCGTCGCCCCAACGCCTAAACAGAACGGTGGCATCACGTCATAGAAAAAGCCGTTGTAGTGATCTGGCGCAAACAGCACCACCAGTTCAGGGGAGAAAGCCGCAATACGCTCGCGGGCGCTGGCAATCACGCCATTGACCTCATCGAGCACCTCTTGCGCCGGGTCGACATACCCCACCAGCGGCGAGTGGGAAAGACAGTGAAGATAAGCGTGCATATCAGGCTACCTTTTCGACAGAAACGTCGGCATCAGGGCGGGTCAGCGTCATCACCGACGCCAGTTTATTCAGGGTCTTGCCCAAGGTTTGCGGAATGGCGGTGGCGGCAACAAAGCGATCCGGGCGCATCACCACCAGCGAAGCATTGTGTTGCGCGAACCAGCTACGCAGGCGACCTTGCGTATCGCCCACGCGTAGTACGCCGTCGTGGTTATCCTGTGCGGTATGAATTTGCACTTCCGGCACCACCTGAATGAAGCGTGTGCCCAACGCGCGCCACTGCTGGATTTGCTCGTCGCTCATCCCCCACAGTGGATTGCATCCCCAGCCAATTACCGCGAAGTTCGCGCCGATCGCGTTATCGAGTAGCGTCACGTCGCCGTTTTCCAGCGTGACTTTCGGCTGAATAAGCATCTTGCCGACCGGAGAGTGCTTCGCTTCGCCCTCACGCACCAGCGCACCGCCGTAATATTGCGGCATCGGCTTGAAGCGCATTTCGAGGAAGTAGCGTTTTACTGGCGGCAGATAATTCAGCAGCCAGGAAACGCCGTCACGTAACGTACCCTGCCAGCGTTTCGGCGGAGCCAGCACGTTGCCCGCCGTCACAGACAGGTCAATCATCGCTTTGGCGTGATCGCGACGTTCTTGTTGATAGGTATCGAGTAGCGCATCACGGGCTTTCCCCTGGATAACCAACGCCAGTTTCCATGCGAGGTTAAAGGCGTCGCGCATACCACTGTTATAGCCCTGCCCCTGCCACACCGGCATGATGTGCGCGGCATCGCCCGCCAGCAGTACGCGATCAATACGAAAACGTTGCGCCAGTCGTGCGTTGTGGGTGTAGACACGCTGGCGAATCAATTCAACATTGTCCGGATTAGGCAGCACTTTGCTTAACAGCTTGCGCATATTTTGCGGCTCACGCAGCTGTTCTTCGGTTTCTCCCGGCATCACCATAAATTCAAAGCGACGTACCGCATGAGGCAGCGCGGCAGAAACATACGGGCGCACCGGATCACAACACAAATAGATATGCGGCGTACTTAACGGATCGTTGGCGATATCTACCACAATCCACTGATTTGGCGCAGTTTTACCTTCAAACGGCACATTCAGAGTGCGACGGACAAAACTTGCCCCACCATCACAGGCCACCAGCCACTGGGCTTTGACCGTTTCCCGCTGCCCTTCTGCCGTTTTCAGGTGCACGGTCACTTCGTCATCTTGCTGGCTGAAGGCCTCCAGCTCGCGGGAAAACAGGCAGCGCACATTCGGAAAACGCGACAATCCTTCCAGCATCACCGCATCGACCTGCGGCTGAATAAAGGCGTTACGGCGCGGCCAGCCAAATTCATCGGTCATTGGCTGAATATCAGCAAAACAGCGACCTTTCGGGGTGAGAAAACGCATCGCGTGCCACGGCGTAGTGTGCGGCAGAACATTATCGACCAGGCCGACCGACTGCATGGTGCGCAGCGCCTCGTCATCAATACCAATCGCACGCGGGTAGTCGATCAACTTATCGAGTTTCTCCACCACCAGCACGTCAATGCCCATCTGGCCGAGATAGTTCGCCATCATCAGCCCGACCGGACCGGCACCAGCAATCGCCACCTGAACGCTATGGTTAACAGCAGGCTGGATGTCAGGGTGTTGTATTGCCATTTCAGTACCTCACGACTCGGACAAAATGCCGTTGCGCGCACAGTACAGCGCAACTTATTTTGTTAAAAACATGTGAATGATTTTTTATTGTGCGCTCAGTATAGGAAGGGTGTTTTCGGCTACAATCAAAACATGCCCGAATGTGCACCAGGTGCACAACGTTGTTTTAACTATAGAAATGTCAATTAATATGCAAAACAATGAGCAGACGGAATACAAAACCGTACGCGGCTTAACCCGCGGTCTAATGTTATTAAATATGTTAAATAAACTTGACGGCGGTGCCAGCGTCGGGCTGCTGGCGGAACTCAGCGGCCTGCATCGCACCACTGTGCGGCGACTGCTGGAGACGCTGCAGGAAGAGGGATATGTCCGGCGTAGTCCCTCCGATGATAGTTTTCGTCTGACCATCAAAGTGCGGCAATTAAGCGAAGGATTTCGTGACGAACAGTGGATTTCTGCACTGGCGGCCCCACTGCTGGGCGAACTGTTGCGCGAAGTGGTATGGCCGACAGATGTGTCCACGCTGGATGTTGATGCAATGGTGGTACGCGAAACCACCCATCGTTTCAGCCGATTATCTTTTCACCGGGCAATGGTCGGGCGACGGTTACCGCTTCTGAAAACCGCCTCGGGCCTGACCTGGCTGGCCTTTTGCCCGGAACAAGAACGCAAGGAATTAATCGAAATGTTAGCCACCCGTCCCGGTGATGACTATCAACTGGCACGGGAACCGTTAAAACTGGAAGCCATTCTGGCGCGGGCGCGCAAAGAGGGGTACGGACAGAACTACCGCGGCTGGGATCAAGAAGAAAAGATCGCCTCCATTGCCGTACCGCTGCGCAGTGAACAACGGGTGATTGGCTGTCTGAATCTGGTGTATATGGCGAGCGCAATGACCATTGAACAGGCAGCGGAAAAGCATCTTCCGGCGCTACAACGGGTGGCAAAACAGATCGAAGAAGGGGTTGAATCGCAGGCTATTCTGGTGGCCGGACGGCGAAGCGGCGTGCATTTACGTTGACACCATCGAATGGCGCAAAACCTTTCGTGGTATGGCATGATAGCGCCCGGAAGAAAGTCAATTCAGGGTGGTGAATGTGAAACCAGTAACGCTATACGATGTCGCAGAGTATGCCGGTGTCTCTTATCAGACCGTTTCCCGCGTGGTGAACCAGGCCAGCCACGTTTCTGCGAAAACGCGGGAAAAAGTGGAAGCGGCGATGGCGGAGCTGAATTACATTCCCAACCGCGTGGCACAACAACTGGCGGGCAAACAGTCGTTGCTGATTGGCGTTGCCACTTCCAGTCTGGCCCTGCACGCGCCGTCGCAAATTGTCGCGGCGATTAAATCTCGCGCTGATCAACTGGGTGCCAGCGTGGTGGTGTCGATGGTAGAACGAAGCGGCGTCGAAGCCTGTAAAGCGGCGGTGCACAATCTTCTCGCGCAACGCGTCAGTGGGCTGATCATTAACTATCCGCTGGATGACCAGGATGCCATTGCTGTGGAAGCTGCCTGCGCTAATGTTCCGGCGTTATTTCTTGATGTCTCTGACCAGACTCCCATCAACAGTATTATTTTCTCCCATGAAGACGGTACGCGACTGGGCGTGGAGCATCTGGTCGCATTGGGTCACCAGCAAATCGCGCTGTTAGCGGGCCCATTAAGTTCTGTCTCGGCGCGTCTGCGTCTGGCGGGCTGGCATAAATATCTCACTCGCAATCAAATTCAGCCGATAGCAGAACGGGAAGGCGACTGGAGTGCCATGTCCGGTTTTCAACAAACCATGCAAATGCTGAATGAGGGCATCGTCCCCACTGCGATGCTGGTTGCCAACGATCAGATGGCGCTGGGCGCAATGCGCGCCATTACCGAGTCCGGGCTGTGCGTTGGTGCGGATATCTCGGTAGTGGGATACGACGATACCGAAGACAGCTCGTGTTATATCCCGCCGTTAACCACCATCAAACAGGATTTTCGCCTGCTGGGGCAAACCAGCGTGGACCGCTTGCTGCAACTCTCTCAGGGCCAGGCGGTGAAGGGCAATCAGCTGTTGCCCGTCTCACTGGTGAAAAGAAAAACCACCCTTCCGCCCAATACGCAAACCGCTTCTCCCCAGGCGTTGGCAGATTCTTTAATGCAGCTGGCGCGACAAATTTCCCGACTCGAAAGCGGGCAGTGAGCGCAACGCAATTAATGTGAGTCAGCTCACTCATTAGGCACCCCAGGCTTTACACTTTATGCGTCCGGCTCGTATGTTGTGTGAAATTGTGAGCGGATAACAATTTCACACAGGATACAGCTATGACTATGATTACGGATTCACTGGCCGTCGTATTACAACGTCGTGACTGGGAAAACCCTGGCGTTACCCAACTTAATCGCCTTGCGGCACATCCCCCTTTCGCCAGCTGGCGTAATAGCGAAGAGGCCCGCACCGATCGCCCTTCCCAACAGTTGCGCAGCCTGAATGGCGAATGGCGCTTTGCCTGGTTTCCGGCACCAGAAGCGGTGCCGGAAAGCTGGCTGGAGTGCGATCTTCCTGAGGCCGATACTGTCGTCGTCCCCTCAAACTGGCAGATGCACGGTTACGACGCGCCCATCTACACCAACGTGACCTATCCCATTACGGTCAATCCGCCGTTTGTTCCCGTGGAGAATCCGACAGGTTGTTACTCGCTCACATTTAATATTGATGAATGCTGGCTACAGGAAGGCCAGACGCGAATTATTTTTGATGGCGTTAATTCGGCGTTTCATTTGTGGTGCAACGGGCGCTGGGTCGGTTACGGCCAGGACAGCCGTTTGCCGTCTGAATTTGACCTGAGCGCATTTTTACGCGCCGGAGAAAACCGCCTCTCGGTGATGGTGTTGCGCTGGAGTGACGGCAGTTATCTGGAAGATCAGGATATGTGGCGGATGAGCGGCATTTTCCGTGACGTCTCGTTGCTGCACAAACCGACCACACAAATCAGCGATTTCCATGTTGCCACTCGCTTTAATGATGATTTCAGCCGCGCGGTACTGGAGGCAGAAGTTCAGATGTACGGCGAGCTGCGCGATGAGCTGCGGGTGACGGTTTCTTTGTGGCAGGGTGAAACGCAGGTCGCCAGCGGCACCACGCCTTTCGGCGGTGAAATTATCGATGAGCGTGGTGGTTATGCCGATCGCGTCACGCTACGTCTGAACGTCGAAAACCCGGCGCTGTGGAGCGCCGAAATCCCGAATCTCTATCGTGCGGTGGTTGAACTGCACACCGCCGACGGCACGCTGATTGAAGCAGAAGCCTGCGATGTCGGTTTCCGCGAAGTGCGGATTGAAAATGGTCTCCTGCTGCTGAACGGCAAGCCGGTGCTGATTCGCGGCGTTAACCGTCACGAGCACCATCCTCTGCATGGTCAGGTCATGGATGAGCAGACGATGGTGCAGGATATCCTGCTGATGAAGCAGAACAACTTTAACGCCGTGCGCTGTTCGCATTATCCGAACCATCCGCTGTGGTACACGCTATGCGACCGCTACGGCCTGTATGTGGTGGATGAAGCCAACATTGAAACCCACGGCATGGTGCCAATGAATCGTCTGACCGATGATCCGCGCTGGTTACCGGCCATGAGCGAACGTTTAACGCGAATGGTGCAGCGCGATCGTAATCACCCGAGTGTGATCATCTGGTCGCTGGGGAATGAATCAGGCCACGGCGCTAATCACGACGCGCTGTATCGCTGGATCAAATCTGTCGATCCTTCCCGCCCGGTGCAGTATGAAGGCGGCGGAGCCGACACCTCCGCAACCGATATTATTTGCCCGATGTACGCGCGCGTGGATGAAGACCAGCCCTTCCCGGCTGTGCCGAAATGGTCCATCAAAAAATGGCTTTCGCTGCCTGGAGAGACGCGCCCGCTGATCCTTTGCGAATACGCCCACGCGATGGGTAACAGTCTTGGCGGCTTCGCTAAATACTGGCAGGCGTTTCGTCAGTACCCCCGTTTACAGGGCGGCTTCGTCTGGGACTGGGTGGATCAGTCGCTGATTAAATATGATGAAAACGGCAACCCGTGGTCGGCTTACGGCGGTGATTTTGGCGATACGCCGAACGATCGCCAGTTCTGCATGAACGGTCTGGTCTTTGCCGACCGCACGCCGCATCCGGCGCTGACGGAAGCAAAACACCAGCAGCAGTTTTTCCAGTTCCGTTTATCCGGGCGAACCATCGAAGTGACCAGCGAATACCTGTTCCGTCATAGCGATAACGAGCTCCTGCACTGGACGGTGGCACTGGATGGCAAGCCGCTGGCAAGCGGTGAAGTGCCTCTGGATGTCGCTCCACAAGGTAAACAGGTAATTGAACTGCCTGTACTACCGCAGCCGGAAAGCACCGGGCAACTCTGGCTAACGGTACACGTAGTGCAACCGAACGCGACCGCATGGTCAGAAGCCGGACACATCAGCGCCTGGCATCAGTGGCGTCTGGCGGAAAACCTCAGCGTGACACTCCCCGCCGCGTCCCACTCCATCCCGCATCTGACCACCAGCGAAATGGATTTTTGCATCGAGCTGGGTAATAAGCGTTGGCAATTTAACCGCCAGTCAGGCTTTCTTTCACAGATGTGGATTGGCGATGAAAAACAACTGCTGACGCCGCTGCGCGATCAGTTCACCCGTGCACCGCTGGATAACGACATTGGCGTAAGTGAAGCGACCCGCATTGACCCTAACGCCTGGGTCGAACGCTGGAAGGCGGCGGGCCATTACCAGGCCGAAGCAGCGTTGTTGCAGTGCACGGCAGATACACTTGCCGACGCGGTGCTGATTACGACCGCTCACGCGTGGCAGCATCAGGGGAAAACCTTATTTATCAGCCGGAAAACCTACCGGATTGATGGTAGTGGTCAAATGGCGATTACCGTTGATGTTGAAGTAGCGAGCGATACACCGCATCCGGCACGGATTGGCCTGACCTGCCAGCTGGCGCAGGTCGCAGAGCGGGTAAACTGGCTCGGATTAGGGCCGCAAGAAAACTATCCCGACCGCCTTACTGCGGCCTGTTTTGACCGCTGGGATCTGCCATTGTCAGACATGTATACCCCGTACGTCTTCCCGAGCGAAAACGGTCTGCGCTGCGGGACGCGCGAATTGAATTATGGCCCACACCAGTGGCGCGGCGACTTCCAGTTCAATATCAGTCGCTACAGCCAACAACAACTGATGGAAACCAGCCATCGCCATCTGCTGCATGCGGAAGAAGGCACATGGCTGAATATCGACGGTTTCCATATGGGGATTGGTGGCGACGACTCCTGGAGCCCGTCAGTGTCGGCGGAATTCCAGCTGAGCGCCGGTCGCTACCATTACCAGTTGGTCTGGTGTCAAAAATAATAATAACCGGGCAGGCCATGTCTGCCCGTATTTCGCGTAAGGAAATCCATTATGTACTATTTAAAAAACACAAACTTTTGGATGTTCGGTTTATTCTTTTTCTTTTACTTTTTTATCATGGGAGCCTACTTCCCGTTTTTCCCGATTTGGCTACATGACATCAACCATATCAGCAAAAGTGATACGGGTATTATTTTTGCTGCTATTTCTCTGTTCTCGCTATTATTCCAACCGCTGTTTGGTCTGCTTTCTGACAAACTCGGGCTGCGCAAATACCTGCTGTGGATTATTACCGGCATGTTAGTGATGTTTGCGCCGTTCTTTATTTTTATCTTCGGGCCACTGTTACAATACAACATTTTAGTAGGATCGATTGTTGGTGGTATTTATCTTGGCTTTTGTTTTAACGCCGGTGCGCCAGCAGTAGAGGCATTTATCGAGAAAGTCAGCCGTCGCAGTAATTTCGAATTTGGTCGCGCGCGGATGTTTGGCTGTGTTGGCTGGGCGCTGTGTGCCTCGATTGTCGGCATCATGTTCACCATCAATAATCAGTTTGTTTTCTGGCTGGGTTCTGGCTGTGCACTCATCCTCGCCGTTTTGCTCTTTTTCGCCAAAACGGATGCACCCTCTTCCGCCACGGTTGCCAATGCGGTAGGTGCCAACCATTCGGCATTTAGCCTTAAGCTGGCGCTGGAACTGTTCAGACAGCCAAAACTGTGGTTTTTGTCACTGTATGTTATTGGCGTTTCCTGCACCTACGATGTTTTTGACCAACAGTTTGCTAATTTCTTTACTTCGTTCTTTGCCACCGGTGAACAGGGTACGCGGGTATTTGGCTACGTAACGACAATGGGCGAATTACTTAACGCCTCGATTATGTTCTTCGCGCCGCTGATCATTAATCGCATCGGTGGGAAAAACGCCCTGCTGCTGGCTGGCACTATTATGTCTGTACGTATTATTGGCTCATCGTTCGCCACCTCAGCGCTGGAAGTGGTTATTCTGAAAACGCTGCATATGTTTGAAGTACCGTTCCTGCTGGTGGGCTGCTTTAAATATATTACCAGCCAGTTTGAAGTGCGTTTTTCAGCGACGATTTATCTGGTCTGTTTCTGCTTCTTTAAGCAACTGGCGATGATTTTTATGTCTGTACTGGCGGGCAATATGTATGAAAGCATCGGTTTCCAGGGCGCTTATCTGGTGCTGGGTCTGGTGGCGTTGGGCTTCACCTTAATTTCCGTGTTCACGCTTAGCGGCCCCGGTCCGCTTTCTCTACTGCGTCGTCAGGTGAATGAAGTCGCTTAAGCAATCAATGTCGGATGCGGCGCGAGCGCCTTATCCGACCAACATATCATAACGGAATGATCGCAATGAACATGCCAATGACCGAAAGAATAAAAGCAGGCAAGCTATTTACCGATATGTGCGAAGGCTTACCGGAAAAAAGACTTCGTGGGAAAACGTTAATGTATGAGTTTAATCACTCGCATCCATCAGAAGTTGAAAAAAGAGAAAGCCTGATTAAAGAAATGTTTGCCACGGTAGGGGAAAACGCCTGGGTAGAACCTCCCGTCTATTTCTCTTACGGTTCCAACATCCATATAGGCCGCAATTTTTATGCAAATTTTAATTTAACCATTGTCGATGACTACACGGTAACAATCGGTGATAACGTACTGATTGCACCCAACGTTACTCTTTCCGTTACGGGACACCCGGTACACCATGAATTAAGAAAAAACGGTGAGATGTACTCTTTTCCGATAACGATTGGCAATAACGTCTGGATCGGAAGTCATGTGGTCATTAATCCAGGCGTCACCATCGGGGATAATTCTGTTATTGGCGCGGGTAGTGTCGTCATAAAAGACATTCCACCAAACGTCGTGGCTGCTGGCGTTCCTTGCCGGGTTATTCGCGAAATAAACGACCGGGATAAGCACTATTATTACAAAGATTATAAAGTTGAACCTTCAGTTTAAATTAGCACTGAAATAAATGTCGGATGCGCCATTGGGCACATCCGACAATAATTCACTCTTCCATTATCTGGCGAAACAAGCGTCGCATCATGCCTCTTTGACCCACAGCTGCGGAAAACGTGCTGGTGCAAAACGCAGGGTTATGATCATCAGCCCAACGACGCACAGCGCATGAAACGCCCAGTCCATCAAGTAATTGCCACTGATACTACGCAGCACGCCAGAAAACCAGGGAGCAAGCCCGGCGATGATAAAACCGATCCCCTGCATAAACGCCACCAGTTTGCCAGCAATAGCCGGTTGCGCAGAGTGATCGAGCGCCAGCAGCAAACAGAGCGGAAATGCGCCGCCCAGACCTAATCCACACACCATTGCCCACAATACCGGCAATTGCAGCGGCAGCCAGATAAAGCCGCAGAACCCCACCAGTTGTAACGCCAGCGCCAGCATCAAAAGTTTCCGCCGATCCTGATGGCGAGCCATAGCAGGCATCAGCAATGCCCCTGCTGCTTGCCCAAGCGTCATCAATGCCAGCAAGGAACCGCTGTACTGCGCGCTGGCACCAATCTCAATATAGAAAGCGGGTAACCAGGCAATCAGGCTGGCGTAACCACCGTTAATCAGACCGAAGTAAACACCCAGCGTCCACGCGCGGGGAGTAAATACCACGCGAACCGGAGTGGTTGTTGTCTTGTGAGAAGAGGCGACCTCGCGGGCGCTTTGCCACCACCAGGCAAAGAGCGCAACAACGGCAGGCAGCGCCCACCAGGCGAGTGTTTGATACCAGGTTTCGCTATGTTGAACTAACCAGGGCGTCAGGGCAGCACCAAGGCCACCGCCGCCCATCAGAGCCGCGGACCACAGCCCCATCACCAGTGGCGTGCGCTGCTGAAACCGCCGTTTAATCACCGAAGGCATCACCGCCTGAATGATGCCGATCCCCACCCCACCGAGCAGTGCGCTGCTAAGCAGCAGCGCACTTTGGGGGTAAAGCTCACGCATCAATGCACCGACGGCAATCAGCAACAAACTGATGGCGACGCTGCGACGTTCGCTGACATGCTGATGAAGCCAGCTTCCGGCCAGCGCCAGCCCGCCCATGGTAACCACCGGCAGAGCGGTCAACAGGGCTGCCACGCTAAAGCTCATTCCACTCGCCTGACGCAATTGCGGTAGCAGTGGTCCGACGGAGGTGAGCAGTGGTCGCATATTAAGACCAATCAGCACCAGAACCAGCAGCATCGTGAACGTCTTTTGATGGTCGCGCATGGTTGTCAGAACGGTTTGGTCGGCAGATATTTGCCATCTAAGGTGATGACCGCGCGTTCGCCACCTTCCGGATCCGCCACTTTCTTAACGTCGAGTTTGAAGTTAATCGCGCTGATAATGCCATCGCCAAACTTCTCATGAACCAACGCTTTCAGGGTTGTGCCGTACACCTGCAACATTTCATAGAAACGATACATCGTTGGGTCGGTTGGAATACGGTCATCAATGCAGCCACGCAGTGGAATCATCTGCAACAGTAGAATGGCGTCTTCGTCGAGATCCAGCTTCGCTCCGACCAGGCGGGCGGCATCGGCAGGAAGCGCCTGCTGACCCAGCAAAGCCGCAGTTACAAAGGCTTCTGCCAGACCGGTGCCGTCGGCAATCTCGGCAAATGAGAGATCTTTTTTAGCTTTGCTGAGCAAAATGGCATCGGCAAGATCAAGACGAATATTGCGGTTAATTTGCGACTGAATCATGGTGGATCTCCTGATGGTTTAAAAATAAGGTTACGCTGCGGTCGGTTGGCGTAGCGGTATGGCACAAACGCGAGGATTAGCGGCCAGTGGCACAAACTGGCGGGTTACGCCGTCAAAAGCTGCGATGCTGCCGCTTTCAATGTCGTAGACCCAGCCGTGCAGGGCGATCCGCCCCTCTTCGAGCGCCAGGCGCACCGATGGATGAGTTTGCAAATTAGCCAACTGAGCAATGACGTTTTCACGTACCATCGCCGCAGCTTTTGACGGTAAATCGGGATGCGGGCGCGCCTCATTAACGACGCGGGCTGAATCGGCATAACGCAGCCAGTGGGAGACGGCAGGCATATGGTCCATGCACTGACAGCTGGCAATGGCGGTCATCGCGCCACAGTTGGAATGACCGCAAATCACAATGTCAGATACCCGAAGCGCAGCGACGGCATACTCCACCGAAGCAGAAACGCCACCGGGTTCCGGCCCGTAGGAAGGGACGATATTGCCCGCGTTGCGAATAACGAACAGATCGCCAGGCTCACGTTGCGTCACCAGCTCAGGGACCAGACGGCTGTCGGAGCAGGAGATAAAAAGTGTGCGCGGGCTTTGCTGTGTCGCCAGCTGTTTAAACAAGGCTTCCCGCTTCGGAAATGCCTCGCGCTGGAATTTAAGGAATCCATCAATAATCTCTTTCACCGTTAACCTCTGTCTGTCTCTGGAATGAGAGGCAGACTACTCGCCGATTGTCATAAGGTAAAAGTCTCATTTATGATGAGTTCTATTGGATTTATTTATAGGTTGGCGAATGCTCTCTCGACATATCAATTATTTTCTTGCCGTGGCTGAACATGGCAGCTTTACCCGTGCCGCCAGTGCGTTGCACGTCTCCCAGCCTGCGCTTTCCCAGCAGATTCGCCAGTTAGAGGAAAGTTTGGGCGTGCCGCTGTTTGACCGTAGCGGGCGAACGATTCGTCTCACTGATGCGGGAGAAGTCTGGCGACAGTACGCCAGCCGGGCGTTACAGGAACTGGGGGCGGGTAAACGGGCGATTCATGATGTTGCCGATCTGACGCGAGGATCGCTGCGTATCGCCGTCACTCCCACCTTTACAAGCTACTTTATCGGCCCTTTAATGGCGGATTTCTATGCGCGCTACCCCGGCATCACGCTCCAGCTACAGGAAATGTCGCAGGAGAAAATCGAAGATCTGCTTTGTCGCGACGAGCTGGACGTTGGGATTGCCTTCGCACCTGTGCATTCGCCGGAGCTGGAGGCAATTCCTTTACTGACAGAAAGTTTAGCGTTAGTCGTGGCGCAACATCATCCGCTGGCTGCCTGTGAACAGGTGGCGTTGAGTCGCTTGCATGATGAAAAACTGGTCCTGCTCAGCGCGGAATTTGCCACCAGAGAGCAAATTGACCACTACTGCGAGAAAGCGGGGCTACATCCACAGGTGGTCATTGAGGCGAACTCAATTAGCGCGGTTCTGGAGCTGATTCGCCGCACTTCCCTTTCCACATTGTTACCAGCAGCGATTGCCACACAACATGACGGGCTTAAAGCGATTTCTCTTGCCCCGCCACTACTGGAGAGAACGGCGGTTTTGTTGCGGCGGAAAAATAGCTGGCAGACTGCCGCTGCGAAGGCATTTTTGCACATGGCGTTGGAGGAATGTGCGGATGTTGGCGGAAATGAATCGCGGTAACCACTGACACAATTGCCTGATGCGCTACGCTTATCAGGCCTACGAGTTCAGTGCTCTACGTAGGCCGGATAAGGCGTTCACGCCGCATCCGGCATAAACTACGCTCGCTTTGTCAACACACAGCCCAGCCGATCACCGTTTGTAATCGATGGCTTCTGGCTGCTCCAGATATACGGTGGTTTGTGCCGGTTGTGTGCTGGCAATCACCTTGCCGCCACGTACCGAATAGCGCACCGGAACCTGACGGCGCAGCGCATCAAACCCATTTTCAGCCGGCAGGATAATCAGGTTGGCGCTGTTTCCGGCGGCAATGCCATAATCCTGCAAATTCAACGTCCTTGCGCTGTGGTGGGTGATTAAATTCAGGCCATCGTTAATCTGCCCGTAGCCCATCAACTGGCAAACATGCAGCCCCATATGCAGCACTTGCAGCATATTCGCCGTTCCCAGCGGATACCACGGATCGAAGACATCATCGTGACCAAAGCAGACGTTAATGCCGGACTCCAGCATCTCTTTAACGCGCGTGATGCCGCGACGTTTTGGATACGTATCGAAACGTCCTTGCAGATGAATATTGACCAGCGGGTTGGCGACAAAGTTAATACCGGACATTTTCAGCAAGCGGAACAGGCGTGAGGTATACGCCCCGTTATAGGAGTGCATTGCCGTGGTGTGGCTGGCGGTGACTCGCGCGCCCATGCCTTCACGGTGCGCCAGGGCTGCAACGGTTTCGACAAAGCGCGACTGTTCGTCATCAATCTCATCACAGTGAACGTCGATGAGACGGTCGTATTTTTGCGACAGGGCGAAGGTTTTATGCAGCGACTCCACGCCGTATTCACGGGTAAATTCAAAATGCGGAATCGCCCCCACTACGTCTGCCCCTAAGCGTAACGCCTCTTCCAGCAACGCTTCACCGTTGGGATACGACAAAATCCCTTCCTGCGGGAAGGCGACGATTTGCAGATCAATCCACGGCGCGACTTCCTGCTTCACTTCCAGCATTGCTTTCAGCGCAGTCAGCGTTGCATCCGAAACATCGACATGGGTACGCACATGCTGAATGCCGTTGGCAATCTGCCATTTCAGCGTTTGCCAGGCGCGTTGTTTCACATCGTCATGGGTTAATAACGCTTTGCGCTCGGCCCAGCGTTCAATGCCTTCAAACAGCGTGCCGGACTGATTCCAGTTCGGTTGTCCGGCGGTTTGCGTGGTGTCCAGGTGAATATGTGGCTCCACAAACGGCGGTATAACTAAACCTTGTTCGGCATCCAGGCTGTTTTCAGTTATGGGCATCACCCCGGATTGCGCATCAATGGCGCTGATTTTTCCGTCCAGCAGATGAATCTGCCACAGCCCCTCTTTGCCGGGTAACCGGGCGTTAATAATTGTCTGTAAAGCGTTATTCGACACTGTTAGCCTCCACATGCGTCATTGCAGCCGTCGTTTTGCGATTCAAAATCGGGTTAAGGATCAGATAGCTCAGCGCGCCACCTAATACCGCGTTGACCGGAACAATTCCCGGTAACCAGTGGCCTGCGGCAATCCCCAAGGCGACCGCCAGAATCGCCACCCAATTGACACTCATCATACGCGTGGTCGCAAAGTGCTCATAGCGGCGACGGTTCATCAGATAGTCAGCGATGATCACGCCCCCTACCGGAGGAATAGCTGCCGAAAGGAAGGTCAGCCAGCCGACAAAATTGTTATACAACCATAATGCGCAGACCGTACCGATAATACCGTTAATCACCGAAAGGGTTTTACTCGACATACCGGTAATGTTGGCGAAACCTAAACCCGACGCATAAAGTGCGTTATCGTTGGTGGTCCAGATATTCAGCCCCAGCACCACAATCGCAGGCAGCAGCAGACCCTGAGCAATCATCACATCAGAGATATCCGCCATCCCCAGTGCCGCCGCGCCCGCTGCACCGAAAATAAACATCAACGAGTTGCCGAGGAAAAAGGCCACCATCGCCACTAGCACCGCCAGTTTGGCATTACGACCAAACCGGACAAAGTCAGCGGTGAGCGTGCCCGCACTGATAAATGACCCCACAACCAGCGCCAGCGCGACATTGAAATCTAACGGTTGTGCGGGAACGACCGCTTTTAATGCGTCCAGGCCGCCCATGCCGTTAACGGCCAACCACACGGAATAACCGCCAAGACAGGCGATAGCCGGAACTGCAATCACCGAAAGAACCGTTAGCGCCGAAATGCCAAAGAAGACGGTGACGGTCATCAGTAAACCGGAAACGGCAATCAGCAAATTAATATCCAGCCCAGTTGCCTTGCCCACCGGAATGGCAAACATCGCCACGCCAACGCCAAACCAGCCAACCTGGGTGCCGCCCAGCAGCAGTGAAGGCAGCCATGAGCCTTTAACACCAAAAGAGAAGCGAGCAAGAAGATGAGTGGTCAGGCCGGTTTTTGCGCCAATGTAACCAAGAAATGAAGTGTAAATACCGAGGAGAAGATTACCGATGAGGACTGCGAGGAAGAAATCATGATAGCTAAGACCGGTTCCGAGAGTGCCGCCGGTCCACATACTGGCGGAAAAGAAGGTTAATCCCAGCATGACGAACGTCAATGCCAATACCCCTTTCCGCGCCGACTGCGGGACTGGCCCCTGGCTAAAGTTGTTATCTTGCGACACGAAATTCCCCCTTTTTGCTGTTTGAAACCCAAAAAATCCGCCGCATTCTATTCATCTGAAGATAAAAAGCAATCGTTTTCGTGGGGAAATATATTTTTTATATGAATGAGTGCAAAAAGGTGGGGGAAAAATTATCGGTGTAAAAACAGTGGGTAGCCATAATAAGACGCGGTAAGTGTCGCATCAGGCATCGGCGCATGGTGTCGGATGCGCCAGACGACGCATCCGACAATAACCTACTCTTCCATCGCCTGGCGGATCTGATCCAACGACGCAGGATCATCAATGGTCGTCAGATCCCCAGGATCGCGTCCTTCACAAATCGCCTGGATCGTGCGGCGCAGCATTTTTCCGGATCGCGTTTTCGGCAATTGCGAGACAAACCAGACGTGCGCCGGGCGACCAAAGTTGCCAATCTGGCTGTCCACCAGCGCCATAATCGCCTTCTCTTGCGAGTGCACCACCTCACGGTCTTCCAGACTGTCGCTCTCTTTCGGAATAACAAACGCCACCGCCACCTGCCCTTTCAGCGCATCTTTCACCCCAACCACCGCCACTTCGGCAACGCCCGGATGACTGGAGATACTCTCTTCAATCTCGCGCGTCCCCAGCCGATGCCCGGCAACGTTAATTACATCGTCAGTGCGCCCGAGAATAAAGTGATAACCGTCAGCGTCACGGATGCCCCAGTCAAAGGTGGCGTACACCGGGCGGGAAAACAGCGACCAGTACGTCTTCACAAAGCGGTCGTCGTCGCCCCAGATGGTCTGAATACACCCCGGCGGCAGCGGCCCTTCCACCACCAGCATCCCTTTCTCGTTGACGCCGCACGGTTCGCCGGTGACTTCATTGAGCAACTGCACGTTATAGCCATACATCGGCACGCCGGGGCTACCCAGACGCGTCGGCCTGTCGTCCAGACCGCGAGCAATCGCCATAATCGGCCAGCCGGATTCGGTCTGCCAGTAGTTGTCGATGACCGGCACATCCAGCGTATTGCTCACCCAACTGGCGGTTGGCTCGTCCAGCGGCTCCCCCGCCAGATAGAGCACTTCCAGCGACGAGAGATCGTGTTTGCGAATTTCGGCGGTAGGGAATTTTTTCAGCACGCGAATGGCGGTTGGCGCTGAGAACATTCGGCTCACCTGATATTTCTCGACGATTTTCCACCACACGCCGCAGTCCGGCCAGGTCGGCAATCCTTCGTAAACGATAGTCGCCATCCCCGCCAGCAGCGGCGCGTAGACGATATACGAATGCCCCACCACCCAGCCGATATCCGAAGCACAAAAGAACACACCGCCCGCTTTGCCGCCAAAAATAGTGTCCATCGAGGTCGCCAGCGCCACCGCATAACCGCCGACGTCACGCTGCACGCCTTTAGGTTTGCCGGTCGTGCCGGAGGTGTAGAGAATGCAGGAGGTTTCGTTGGATTCCAGCCACGCCACCGGTACCCGCGCGCCGATGTGTTGATGGCGCAACGACGCGAAATCGACATCCCGCCCGCTGACGCGTGCCATTTTCGCCAGCCCGCGATCCACCAGTAAAACGTGGCGCGGCTGATGCTGCGCCTGACTTATCGCATCGTCGAGCAATTTTTTATACGGAATAATTTTGCCACCGCGCGCTCCGGCATCTGCCGAGACAATCAGCACCGGTTTAGCGTCATCAATTCGCGCCGCCACGCTGTGCGAGGCAAATCCCCCAAACACCACCGAGTGAATAGCGCCAATGCGCGCGCAAGCCAGCAGAGTAATATGTGCTTCGGCAATCATCGGCATATACACCAGCACCCGATCGCCGCGCTGCACACCCAGCGAGCGCAGCATTGAGGTCACCGCATTCACTTCGTCATGTAACTGGCGGAAGGTAAAGGTGCGCTCTTCTTCTGTTTCCGAAGAGACGGCAATCAGCGCCAGCGCCTCTGGCTGTTTCTCCAGCCAGCGGTCGATAGCGTTGTGGCACAAGTTGGTTCGGCCTTCACAAAACCAACGGGCAAACGGCGGGTTGCTGTGGTCGAGCGTTTGCGTAAAGGGCGTCTGCCAGTCAATACGCCGGGCCTGCTCGGCCCAGAACTGCTCCGGTTCGTTAATCGAACGCTGATAAAATTCGCTAAAAGACATAATGCTCTCCTGTTGAACTTACGCCTTACCGCCGTTTACTTAAATGACGTACAGGTCGAGATACTCATTGACCGGCATCTGTTCCAGGCGAGCTCTGTCGAGAGAAACCTCCAGAATGCGCTGTTGCTGGCGAGTCGGGAACTGGCGCGCGAGATTGATTTTGAATTTATCGACCAGTTTCGGAATGCCATCCTGACGGCGGCGAGCATGACCAATGGGGTACTCCACCACCACTTCTTCAAAGCGCGTGCCGTCGGTGAACTCAAGGGTTATGGCATTGGCGATGGCACGTTTTTCCGGGTCGTGGTAGTCAGCGGTAAATGCCGGATCTTCAAAGCAATTGATCTTCTCGCGCAGGGCGTCGATGCGTTTATCTTGCGCAACGTTGTCCTCGTAATCTGCCGCCGTTAAGCGTCCGAACAGCAGCGGGATCGCCACCATGTACTGAATGCAGTGGTCGCGGTCAGCCGGGTTATTGAGCGGCCCTTTTTTGTCGATGATGCGAATACAGGCTTCGTGGGTGCGAATGGTCACTTTTTCGATATCCGCCGCCGTTTTGCCTGCTGCCTGCATCTGTTCATAGAGCATCATCGCCGCTTCAACTGCCGTCTGGGAGTGGAACTCCGCCGGGAAGGAGATTTTGAACAGCACATTTTCCATCACGTAAGAACCGTACGGACGCTGGAAGCGGAACGACTCACCTTTAAAGGAGACGTCGTAGAAGCCCCATACTGGCGCAGTCAGGGCTGACGGATAACCCATTTCGCCCGTTTTTGCCATCAATGCCAGACGTACCGCGCGGGAAGTGGCATCGCCCGCCGCCCAGGATTTACGCGTGCCGGTGTTCGGCGCATGGCGATAGGTGCGCAACGACTGACCGTCCACCCACGCCAGCGAAACGGCGTTGAGAATTTCCTCGCGGGTCAGGCCGAGCATTTCTGCAACCACGGCGGTGGAAGCCACTTTCACTAACAGAACGTGGTCGAGGCCGACGCGGTTAAAGGAGTTTTCCAGCGCGATGCAGCCCTGAATTTCATGGGCTTTGATCATTCCGGTCAGCACCTGCTTCATGGTCAACGGCGCTTTGCCGCTAGCGACCGCGTTGCGCGAAAGCCAGTCCGCCGTTGCCAGAATGCCGCCGAGGTTGTCGGAAGGATGGCCCCACTCCGCCGCCAGCCAGGTATCGTTGAAATCGAGCCAACGGATCATCGCGCCGATGTTAAATGCCGCCTGGACGGGGTCGAGCTGGAACTGAGTTCCGGGGACGCGCACGCCGTTGGGTACGACGGTGCCAGGGACAATTGGCCCCAGCAGTTTTTTACAGGCCGGGTATTCGAGAGCTTCCAGACCGCAGCCGAGCGTGTCGAGCAGGCAGTAATGTGCGGTCTCGTAGGCCACTCTGGAGCTGATTTCGTAGTTCATCACGTAATCGACGATATCAACGATTTCACGATCAAATTCCGGGCGGATGTTGTTGATTTGAGCTGACATTGGGTACGTTTCCTTATTGTTATTCGTAGAGGTTTACTGGCGCTTATCCAGCGCGACAAACTGGCGGTCTTCCGGTCCAACATAATTGACGGAAGGACGGATAATTTTGTTGTCCTGACGTTGTTCGATAATGTGCGCCGCCCAGCCGGTGACGCGGGCGATAACAAACAGTGGGGTGAACATCTCGGTAGGAACGCCCATCATGTTGTAGGAAACAGCGGAGAACCAGTCGAGATTGGGGAACATCTTTTTGCTCTCCCACATCACTGTTTCCAGGCGATCGGCGATGTTGTACATCTTCAGCGAGCCGCCTTCCTGCGAGAGCTGCTTCGCCACGCGTTTGATCACCTGATGACGCGGGTCGGCGATGGTATAAACCGGATGACCAAAACCAATGACCACTTCTTTGTTTTCCACCCGCTTGCGGATATCGGCTTCGGCTTCGTCCGGCGTTTCGTAGCGTTGCTGGATCTCCAGCGACACTTCATTCGCCCCGCCGTGCTTCGGCCCGCGCAGTGCACCAATCGCGCCAATAATCGCGGAATACATATCAGAGCCGGTGCCCGCAATCACCCGGCTGGTAAAGGTGGAGGCGTTAAACTCGTGTTCGGCGTACAGCACCAGCGAAATATGCATCGCCTTTTCCCAGCTTTGCGATGGCTTTTCGCCGTGCAGCAGATGCAGGAAGTGACCGCCGATGGAGTCGTCATCGGTTTCCGGCTGGATGCGTTCGCCGTTGTGGCTGTAGTGATACCAGTAGAGAAGAATCGAGCTAAGTGACGCCAGCAGTTTGTCGGCAATATCCCGCGCACCAGATACAGTGTGCCCCTCTTTTTCCGGCAGTGTGCAGCCGAGCGCGGAAACGCCGGTGCGCATAACATCCATCGGGTGCGACGCCGCTGGTAAGGCTTCCAGCACAGTACGCACGTTAGCCGGTAAACCGCGCAGGGCTTTCAGTTTCGTTTTGTAGGCGGCGAGTTCGTCACGGGTCGGCAGTTTGCCGTGGATCAGCAGATGCGCCACTTCTTCAAATTCGCAATGTTCCGCCAGATCAAGAATGTCGTAGCCGCGGTAATGCAAATCATTGCCACTTTTACCCACGGTGCAGAGCGCCGTATTGCCCGCCGGAACGCCAGAAAGTGCCACCGATTTTTTCGGTTTAATGACATGGGTACTGTTTTGCAGGATCGTTGTGTCGCTCATATTGTCCTCGTCATTTGTAGGGTCGAGATATTTTTCGTTGTGTTTTATTTCACCTGGCTACGGGCAAACAGGTCGTCGAGCTTCTCTTCGTACTGATAGTAATTGATGCTTTCGTACAGCTCGTTGCGGGTTTGCATGGTGTCGATGACGCTTTTCTGCGTGCCTTCCTGACGCAGGACGTTGTAGACATGTTCGGCGGCGCGGTTCATGGCGCGAAACGCTGAAAGCGGGTACAGCGCCATTGCAACATGGGCACTGCGTAATTCATCGGTAGTAAACAGCGGTGTTGCGCCAAATTCGGTAATATTGGCGAGGATCGGCACCTGCACCGCATCGGCAAACTGGCGGTACATGGCGAGTTCGGTAATCGCCTCCGGGAACAACATCTCGGCACCCGCTTCAACATAGGCCTGCGCACGCTCAATCGCCGCATCCAGCCCCTCTACCGCCAGCGCATCGGTGCGCGCCATGATCACAAAATCAGGATCGGTTTTCGCATCCACCGCCGCGCGGATCCGATCCACCATCTCCTCTTTCGAGACGATCGCTTTGTTCGGACGATGACCGCAGCGTTTCGCACCAACCTGATCTTCAATATGCAATCCTGCCGCACCGGCTTTAATCATCGATTTCACGGTGCGCGCCACGTTAAAAGCAGAAGAACCAAAACCGATATCCGCATCCACCAGCAGCGGCAGCGAACAAACGTCGGTGATACGGCGAATATCTGTCAGCACGTCATCAAGAGTAGAAATACCGAGATCGGGCAGCCCCAGCGACCCTGCCGCCACGCCACCGCCGGAGAGATAAATTGCCTGATATCCGGCACGCTGCGCCAACAGCGCATGGTTGGCGTTAATGGTGCCAACAATCTGCAATGGATTTTCTTTAGACAGTGCAGCGCGAAACGCTTTACCTGGAGAGTGTAGAGACATAGCCCATCCTTTGTTATCAACTTGTTATTTGCGTTGATAAAGACAAAGCAAGGGGTGTGCCACAATTGACTGAATAAAATTAAATGTTTAATTTCAATTTGTTATAAATAAAGTCATGAAGTAATCCGCAAATATGCGTTTCAGTTAACGTTTCAGGCAATGTTTCACCGCGTTTCATTGCAACAATTATGAAACAAGACTAAACCCAATATTCGGTTTCTTAACTTTGCGGTGCGCTATGGCACATCCACCACGGCTGAATGACGACAAACCGGTGATCTGGACGGTATCTGTAACGCGCCTGTTCGAGCTGTTTCGCGATATCAGCCTCGAGTTTGATCATCTGGCGAACATTACCCCTATCCAGCTTGGCTTTGAAAAAGCGGTGACCTACATCCGCAAAAAACTGGCAAACGAACGCTGTGACGCCATCATCGCTGCTGGCTCTAACGGCGCGTACCTGAAAAGCCGCCTGTCAGTGCCAGTTATTTTGATTAAACCGAGCGGCTACGATGTGTTACAGGCACTGGCAAAAGCCGGAAAACTCACCTCTTCTATCGGCGTTGTCACTTATCAGGAAACCATTCCAGCGCTGGTGGCGTTTCAAAAAACCTTTAATTTGCGCCTCGACCAACGTAGCTACATTACCGAGGAAGACGCACGCGGGCAGATTAACGAGCTAAAAGCTAACGGCACCGAAGCGGTGGTCGGCGCGGGGCTGATTACCGATCTGGCAGAAGAAGCCGGAATGACCGGAATTTTTATCTATTCCGCCGCCACCGTGCGCCAGGCATTCAGCGATGCGCTGGATATGACGCGCATGTCGTTACGCCATAACACTCACGATGCCACCCGCAACGCCCTGCGTACTCGTTACGTGCTGGGCGATATGCTCGGTCAATCACCACAGATGGAACAGGTACGGCAGACTATTTTGCTGTATGCCCGCTCCAGTGCGGCGGTGTTGATTGAGGGGGAAACGGGGACGGGCAAAGAACTGGCAGCCCAGGCGATTCATCGGGAATATTTTGCCCGCCACGATGCGCGACAGTGCAAAAAATCGCATCCGTTTGTTGCCGTCAACTGCGGGGCGATTGCCGAATCGCTGCTGGAAGCAGAGCTGTTTGGCTATGAGGAAGGGGCGTTCACCGGCTCGCGACGTGGAGGTCGCGCCGGGCTGTTCGAAATTGCCCACGGCGGTACGCTGTTTCTGGATGAGATTGGCGAAATGCCGCTGCCGTTGCAGACTCGGCTGCTGCGGGTGCTGGAAGAAAAAGAGGTCACCCGCGTCGGCGGGCATCAGCCTGTTCCGGTAGATGTGCGGGTCATTAGCGCCACTCACTGCAATCTGGAAGAAGATATGCAGCAAGGACGTTTTCGCCGTGATCTGTTTTATCGGCTGAGTATTTTGCGTCTGCAATTGCCACCACTGCGCGAGCGGGTGGCGGATATTCTGCCGCTGGCGGAAAGCTTTTTGAAAGTGTCTCTGGCGGCGCTCTCCGCCCCGTTTTCTGCCGCATTACGCCAGGGATTACAGGCAAGCGAAACCGTGCTGGTGCACTACGACTGGCCGGGCAATATTCGTGAACTGCGCAATATGATGGAGCGACTGGCGCTGTTTTTAAGTGTGGAACCGACGCCGGATTTAACGCCGCAATTTTTGCAGCTGCTACTGCCGGAACTAGCGCGCGAGTCAGCGAAAATTCCCTCCTCATCCTTGCTGACACCACAACAGGCACTGGAGAAATTTAATGGCGATAAAACAGCAGCGGCGAATTATTTAGGTATCAGCCGGACGACGTTCTGGCGGCGGCTGAAAAGCTGAACTGCCGAATGCAGCGCGAACGCTTTATCCGGCATAAATTTTAATAGATGATGATCACCGATAAACTTACGCATCGGGGATGTTTACATAGGTTTCAGAATTACTTCTTCTTATAAATATTTGCCGTGCCGTGAATCTTATTGTCAGTTTGACCAGAGGTCAGCACCAACACATCAGCCCCTTTTTCATCGGCTTTTTTGATTAAATCTTCTTTTGCATCTGCAGTCGACATTTCATTACTGGTTGAAATATCACCTATTTTTTCATACTGCGATTCAACTTTTTCAAATTCCGCTTTGGTCATCAATTCAGCGGCATAGACATTGGTAACGGCAAACGCTAACGCACCGACTAACATTTTAGAGATTATTTTCATATTACGGCTCCAGAGTTGTTATCACACTATCACCCACCGACATTATTGGGTTGATTAATAATTAGTTCAGTCAGGGCATAAACGCCAGTAACCGGAAATAAGACACTTTGTGATCTCTCTCGCACCCGATTATTTTTGGTAGAAATATGATGCAGTTAGTTCACTTATTTATGGATGAAATCACTATGGATCCTTTGCATGCCGTTTACCTGACCGTAGGACTGTTCGTGATTACTTTTTTTAATCCGGGAGCCAATCTCTTTGTGGTAGTACAAACCAGCCTGGCTTCCGGTCGACGCGCAGGAGTGCTGACCGGACTGGGCGTGGCGCTGGGCGATGCGTTTTATTCCGGGTTGGGTTTGTTTGGTTTGGCGACGTTAATTACGCAGTGCGAGGAGATTTTTTCGCTTATCAGAATCGTCGGCGGCGCTTATCTCTTATGGTTTGCGTGGTGCAGCATGCGCCGCCAGTCAACACCGCAAATGAGCACACTACAACAACCGATTAGCGCCCCCTGGTATGTCTTTTTTCGCCGCGGATTAATTACCGATCTCTCTAACCCGCAAACCGTTTTATTTTTTATCAGTATTTTCTCAGTAACATAAAATGCCGAAACACCAACATGGGCACGTTTAATGGCCTGGGCGGGGATTGTGCTCGCATCAATTATCTGGCGAGTCTTTCTTAGTCAGGCGTTTTCTTTGCCCGCAGTGCGTCGTGCTTATGGGCGTATGCAACGCGTTGCCAGTCGGGTTATTGGTGCAATTATTGGTGTATTCGCGCTACGCCTGATTTACGAAGGGGTGACGCAGCGGTGAGCAGATAATTTACTCTCTACGTAATCAACCTGATTTGCCGAATCCCGACCATCGGCGATGATAGCCCCCGTAATGCGTGGTCCTTATTTCCGATAAGTTTACTTGAGTCTTTAGCTTCCCATTTCAGCCCACTCTCCCCTGTGTGGGCTTTTTTCATTGCTCTGACCCGTCCTGAATAGCCAAACAATGGCAATGTTTCACTTTGCAGGGATGATAATAAGGGGATCTGATTCAGAAGAGTTATGAAAAGTTGGACCGCCATCGAGGCCTCGAACCCCGTACCATACAACAATCCTGGTTGTCGTCTGCTCTTCCTGATGAGCTAATGGCGGTTTTTGATATGAGCCTTACAGCATATTTTCTGTCAGGCTTGAGTGCGATGCGTAAGATACAGAAAAGACCCCACACAAACATGATGGAATTATGATTTTTTTCATATGAATGTCAACCCACACATTCACAAAACATCTGCATGAGATCATTTTTTATACACCGTATAGCTGCGAAACCACTGCTGATGCTTTTTTAAGCGAAGCGTCGCCGATCACAACAAAATATCGGCGAAAAAGGCGGTGGAATGCCATTTGGCATACGGATATACAGATGAAATGATTACCTGCTTTGCGATTCACTCTCTGGTGGAATAACAACTCGCAGGTGGAACCCTTTCTGAACTAAAGAGTGTAGCGGATTTTAACGTGCTTATTTACAGGATAATATCTGTCACCTAATTCCTGGACTCTATTAGATATCCATTGATTTAATCGCGCATCATCTCTGTATGTTTTTACGTCCAGAACAGAGAGCAATAACATCACCAGTGATTCAGGAAAAACAGGGTAGATATTTTTTAAGTGTAATAATAATCCATGCGCAAGCGCCTGCTTAATGGGTGCGTCGGTCTCCGGAATAGACGACATTTCGCGAAGCCATTTTTCCACATGCATACACTCTTTCCCTTTAGGGAAAAGTCTCAGCAAAGGCATATGGTGTTCAAGAAGAATACATTTGCAATCTGTTCGCACTGAATCGATAAACTGCACTAATTTCTTAAGCCCGGTAAAGCGTCCAGCCTGCACGTTTGCTTTAATATCAAGAAACGCATCGTCCTGGTCATATACCCAAACTGTCCCTTTTTGATTTTCAAGTATGCGAAAAACAAACTTAACCGGGTGATCAGGGTAATCCATCCAGTCATAAAATCCAGGGAAATCATTAAACTGCACATTTATAGTGAGTGCGTTATCGTCTGACCACTCACAGTCTCGTACAGCAGCCATGAGATGAATGAGTTTGTCGTCATCGACTAAATCATCACGACAATCATAAGGATAATCATAATATTGTTTAATCAAAACCTTGAATATATCGACACAGGAGACCAGGGAGCTTTTGATATCCTCTGGTAACTGATTGTTTTTTACTGTATTAAGTATGCTTTGTTGCGTATATGGCATCAAATTATTGTGCGGAGCTTTTAATGATATCATCGCGATCTCTCTTAAATAAAAATAAACGTCGCAGATAATAAAGCCCTGATTAAACCAGGCACTATCAGAAATCGCTCATAACTAACGTGTGAAGTATTGTGTACTGGAGGGAGTTAATTTAACAATTTGAATTTACGTTATAGGTTTTACTGCTACTTTGATATTATTTCGCTCTCCTTAACTAAAAAGTTAAGTGGAGAGCGAAGTTAATATGTTAAACCACAGGGTATTTATTAATTTTTTCAGTCTGTTAGTGTGCGATTATCGATAACAAAACGATATTTCACATCACCACGCAGCATTCGCTCATAGGCTTCATTAATTTGATCGGCCCGAATCATCTCTATATCAGCCACGATGCCATGTTCGGCGCAAAAATCGAGCATCTCCTGAGTTTCTGGAATGCCGCCAATCATAGAACCGGCTATCGCACGGCGTTTCATGATCAGGTTGAAAACTTCCGGCGATTTATGCGGTGTCGCAGGCGCACCAACCAGCGTCATGGTGCCATCACGCTTCAGCAAGGTGGTAAAATCGTCGAGATTATGTGGCGCAGCTACTGTATTCAAAATGAAATCGAAACTCTTGAGATGAGCCGCCATCTCATCGGCATTGCGTGAGTTAACAACTTCATCGGCCCCCAGGGCTTTTGCCGCTTCGCGTTTTGACTCAGAAGTGGTAAATGCCACCACATGCGCCCCCATCGCGTGGGCCAGCTTAATCCCCATATGTCCCAGACCGCCGATGCCGACCACGCCCACTTTTTTACCCGGCCCGGCCTGCCAGTGACGTAGCGGCGAATACGTGGTGATCCCTGCACACAATAAAGGAGCCACCGCCGCCAGCTGCTCTTGCGGGTGACGAATACGCAGAACATATCGCTCATGAACGACGATCTGTTGTGAGTAGCCGCCCAGCGTATGGCCCGGTTCGTCCGGCGTCGGCGAGTTATAGGTGCCGGTCATGTGATCACAGTAGTTTTCCAGCCCGTCTTCACACTCTTCGCAATGTTTACAACTGTCGACAATGCAGCCGACACCGACCAGATCGCCCGTCGCATGTTTTTCTACCTGATCACCAACGGCTACCACACGCCCTACAATTTCATGGCCCGGCACGCAGGGATAAACCGTCCCCGCCCACTCGGAACGGACCTGGTGGATATCGGAATGGCAGACGCCACAGTAAGCGATTTCAATTTTGACATCATGCGGTCCCGGTTCACGCCTGGTAATATCCATCGGTTCCAGCGGTTGTTTAGCGGAATATGCACCAACAGCTTTGATCTTCATTGTGTTTACTCCTGATTAGCTATGTGTATTTGGCGATGCCTGATATGTCATCGCGGCAAAACGCGTCCATTGAATATAGCCAATATTTAAACCACCCGATCCAGCCCCAACATGCCGCGAGCCTGAATGAAACAGAGCAGCAACGTTCCCCATAAGGCCATCGTCAGGTAGGGGCTTATACCGAGAATATTGAAGCCGCTTTCAATAATTTGCAGAAGAAACAGCGCCAGCACCATACCAATTATCCGCCCGCTGCCGCCGTCCGGATTAACCCCGCCGAGTACTGCCGCGAGGATTGACACCAGCAAGTACGATTCGCCATAAGAGGCCTTAGCCGAGTTGAGTTTCGACATCATCAAAAATGCCGCTACCGCACAAAGTAAGGCGGAAATGACATACACCCATATCAGCACCCGACGAGTGTTAATACCGGAGTAAAGTGTTGCTCGTTCGTTAGAACCAATCAGATAAATGGCTTTACCGAGCGGCGTTTTCTCCAGCAATATCCACAGCCCCAGTGCCACTGCGGCAAACAACCACATCGGTAGCGGAATACCGAACCATTGCGCATGATTCAACCACAGCACCCATGAGGGATAATTGGCAATGGCGCTACCGCCTGTCACCAGAATATTTACCCCTTTGAGCAACGTCATCATCCCAAGCGTTGCAAGAATTGGCGACACTCGAATACCAGCAATCAATACGCCGTTACATAAACCGATTATCACCGCCGCGCCAGCGCCCGCCAGCAGCGTAGCGACAACCGTAGCAATACCCGGTGGATACTGAGTCGCCACCCACGCCATCACCAGTGAACAGGCGTTAGCAGTGGCAATAATTGACAAGTTAATGCCACCGCAAAGCATGGTCACCGCCATAGCCAACGCCAGAATGCCCAGCACGGGCATTTGCGAAGCGACGGACTGGAAATTACTTATCGACCAGAAAATCTCCGGCATAGTAATGCTGAACGCGGCAACCGTTAGCACCAGCAGGCCGATCAAGTAAAACTCAACGTTATTACGCCACGATTTTTTCATAGCAGACTCCGGTTCTGATGCTGACTCCACGCCGTGGCGCTAATGCTGGCAACGATGATGATGCCGGTGATCAATGTTTGCCAGTAAGACGAGACTCCCAATAAATTTAGCCCGTTTTGCATCACTGCCAACAACACCACGCCGAGCAAAGTACCGGTTAACGTGCCGCGCCCGCCGAGCAAACTAGTGCCGCCAAGCACCACCGCAGCCAGTACTGTCAGCTCATAACCCAGAAGAGAATCGGGGGCGACAGTCATCACCGTCCACGACTGCACTACACCCGCAGCACCAGACATCAATCCCATATAGCCGTAGACGAAAAGTTGCAGTTTCAGCACGCTAAAGCCGATGCGACTGGCGGATTCACGGTTCCCGCCAAGGGCATAAATTTTGCGCCCTACACTGGTGAAATTCATGATAAACGCTGTCAGCAGCACCACCGTAATCATGGCGATCAGCGGCAGACCAAGGCCATAGTCATAGCCGTCAGCATCGGTGTACTTGAACAACATTACCCCCTGCTCAAACCACGGCGGAAAGTCGTACAGCCACACACCTTTACTCAACCATAACAGCAGGCCATAGAAAATATTCAGCGTCGAGATAGTGATGATGATAGAAGGCACCCGTAGGCGATTAACCAGTAAGGCGTTAATTAAGCCAAGTAAAATGCCGATGCCGCCCGCCAGGGCAAACGCGACAGCGAAGTTACCACCAATTTTTTGCAGCAACAGCACCATGCCGTATTGCGCAATGATGGTCATTGCTGGAAACGAAATATCAATTCCACCGGAAATCAACACCACAAACAAACCACAGGCGAGAATAGTCAACATGGCATAGTTATTGGCGAGATCGTACAAATTACCGAATGTCAGAAACTCGTCGCTGCGCCAGGCAAGGCCAACAAACAGCACCACAATCAGTAATGCCAGCCAGAATTCATGGCGTTTTTTCAGTTCAGCCATTTACCACCTCCGCAATCCTGGCCTGAGAACTGCTGTCAGGCAGGAAGCTATGGGTGATCTGACCTTTTTGCATTACCAAAATCCGGTGGCTTTGATACCACGCTTCTTCAATTTCATCGCAGATCATCAATACCGCAATGCCATGAGCCGCCAGATCGCTGATAATGCCGTATATTCCTGCTTTGTTGGCGATATCAACACCGACAGTCGGGCTATCGAGAATCAACAGTCGTGGCCCAATCGCCAGCCATTTGGCGATCGATACTCGCTGCGCGTTATCCCCGGAAAGCGTATTCACCGGGAGATGTGGGTCAGAGACTTTGATGGTCAATGCCTTGATTAGCCTGTCCACCAGGTCACGCACTTTAGCTTCACTCAGAAAGCCGAAGCGATCTTTTACCTTGTGAAAAACAGTGCTAATGATGTTGTCTTCAATAGATTGCGCCATCACCAAACCGCGCGACATGCGATCTTCCGAAACATAACCAATACCGTGGCGGATGGCGTCCTGGTTACTATGCAGTATAACCGGCTGACCGTTGATGAGGATCTCACCAGCATCCGGTCGGGTCATACCAAACAGACTCAGACATAATTCCGTGCGCCCCGCACCAAGCAGGCCAACAATCGACACCACTTCGCCCGCTTCCACCCGCAAGTTAATATTTTGATATTCCCCATGACGACTTAAATTACGCACCTCCAGCACCGGGGTGCTAGATTTTCCCTGCCACAACTCTCGCACCTGATATTCGAACTCCTGGCCGGTCATCAGAAAACTGAGTTGTTTTGTGGTCATCTCTGCGGCCGGAAAGGTCCCGACCAGCTCACCATCTTTCAGCACTGAAATACGGTCGGAAACTTCCATCACTTCTTCCAGACGATGACTGACGAAGACCACGCAGATCCCGCGTTCCCGCAATTGATGCACCACCTGTAATAACCCTTGCACTTCCTGATGGGTCAGCGAAGCGGTTGGTTCATCCATCACGATCAACCGTGCGTCCTGCGCCAGTGCACGGCAAATTGCCACCAGCTGACAGCGGGCAATTGAAAGCTCAGAAACGAGCGTATCCAGTGGCAATGTGACGTTAATACTGGTCATTGCCGCCTGCGCCACCTCACGCAGACGACGGCGGTTAACAAACAGACCGTGGTGATAGTGATTCACGGCGATATTCTCCCAGACACTCAGGTTAGGAAATAAAGAGAGGTCCTGATAAATCACCTGAATCCCCTGCGCCACCGAAGCGGCGGGTGTCAGCTTTGACCAGTTTTTCCCACCAAGCGTAATTTCCGCTCCCTCATCCGGGCGATAAACACCGGACATAATTTTAATCAACGTCGATTTACCACAGCCGTTTTGCCCGGCAAGGCAGTGCACTTCACCCGACATAAAGTCGAGAGAAACATCGCGCAGCGCTCGCGTGGCATGAAACGTTTTGTTGATATGACGAAGGGAAAGGAAGGTTTCCATAGCATCCCCTGGCAATAAGAATCGGGGCTTTCGCCCCGAAGAAATGGATTAATAAAGTGAGTCGATATTGTCTTTGTTGACCAGTAATACCTTATGGAAACGGATAATTCGCTTATCCATATCTACGTCGGCCTTACCGAGATTCTCCATTTCTAATCCAGGTTTGATCTCTTCACCCTTCAGCAACGTGCTGGCGACAGCCGCGAGTGCGTAACCTGCAGAGGCCGGATCGTAAGTAATCCCTTCGGTGATATCACCACTTTTAATCAGTGATGCCGCCTGTGAAGGGATCATCATGCCATAGACTGCGACTTTATTTTTCGCCCGTTTCTCTTTCACTGCACGTCCCGCGCCAATCGGACCGTTTGAACCAAAGGAGACAACCGCTTTCAAGTCAGGATAGGTTTTCATCAGGTCCAGTGTGGTACGACGTGAGTCATCCACACTCTCGGCAACCGGCATGCGGCGGGTAACTTCATGCATATCCGGGTAATGCTCTTTCTGGTATTTCACCAGCAAGTCAGCCCATAAGTTATGCTGCGGCACGGTCAAACTACCCACGTAAATCACATAGCCGCCCTTGCCACCCATGCGTTTCGCCATATGCTCAACATATTCAGCGGCAAATTTTTCGTTATCAATGATTTCGATATCCCAGTTAGCACTTGGCTGACCGGGGGATTCGTTGGTCAGAACCACAATTCCGGCATCTCGCGCTTTTTTGAATACCGGTTCCAGCACGTTGGCATCGTTTGGCACGATAGTAATTGCATTAACCTTACGGGCGATTAAATCCTCAATAATTTTAACCTGTTGCGGAGCATCAGTACTTGAAGGCCCCACCTGTGACGCATTAACACCAAAGGCTTTACCCGCCTCAACCACACCTTCGCCCATGCGATTAAACCACGGCATACCATCGACTTTAGAGATATTCACCACGACTTTTCCGCTGCCTGGAGCGGCGCAGAAATTAGCGCAGCGCCTAATAACAGCGAAGACACCATATTGATAACAAAACGTTTATTCATCATTTCAGCCTCATTGCAGGGTAGTCAGGAAGTGTTCGCCCAAATTAGCGCGCTGGAGAGAATAAGAATTTTCGAATATTTTTATGCAGAATAAACAGCCCTATTTCAGGCAGCTATTAAAAATTTGGTTATAAATATGGACAAAACGGGCAGCAATAATAAGTGTGATATTCATCACGTAAAAAATAGCAAAATAAACAAAATTAGCGATATTTTATGTTTGTGAGCTTATTTCGCGTAGAAAAATAGTTATCTACACAACGTCAATAAGGGCATATTCTTCAAAGATAACGTCCATTTCGGGTGAATAGCATCCTTCTGCCTGGAAAAAACGACGGTGTTCATTACGCCAATATTCAAGACTGAGGTCACCTTCACCTTCCTTACGGGCAAGCTCCGCGGTGACATCAGAAAAGCGCAGTAAATGCAGGCCAATCACTCTGATAACACAGACAGGCTCACCACGGCTATTTTCTACAATCTTATACTCACCAATCATCGGAAATGCGTTGTCTTCAATACATCCCGCCAGCGAACCACAGGAAGCTGTTTTAACACCTGTCGCAATCAACGTTGCGAGGTGATCGGCCAACGCTGCTGAATCGCCAAAAGTACAAAAGGAAGCATGGGGATATTTTTGTGAGATTTTTTCTTTTATGGTCATGAGAATATTTTCGCGATTACGGAAAAAAAATCACATCTTAATTACTGTTGATAACCATCAGCAAGAGGAACATTGGTTTTTCTATGTTTAATCTTTTTTATCCGAAGCCGGTCACATTTATGGCTTGATAAATACCTTTGTTAAAACTCACTTTTGTGTATTTCTCTCAAATAATCCCCTGGAAATTATGCCGGGAGATTATAAAGTTCAGGATCATTCATTAGCAAACCATTGCTGCCCCACTCCCTGGGGCTTTAAATCTCTTACGATTCACCATTGCAGGCGTTTCAAATGCGTATCAACCTGCCACACTCCCCCACACCAGTTGCCCTTTATGGAACGTCGCCGTTCTCGGCGAGATACGCGCCACCGCCTCGGCGGAACAGGAGGCGTCCACCAGCACAAAGCTGGCATCATCCTGCGCTTTGGGCCACACGCGCTCGCCTTTTTCGTTGAGCGGCAATACATCGCCAGTGGCTAAAAACAGCGAGCGGGAGAGGTTCTGTTCGTTAGGACGAATATAGAGCTGCGCGTACAGATTGGCTTTTTCCAGCATGTCGCCCAGGCCGTAAGGCGACCAGTGGTCGATAACGCTGTCGGTGCCGGTCATCACTTTTACGCCTTTGTCGTGCAACTGTTTGAGCGGCATATGCAGCGTGCCAATCGGCACCGTCGAGGCGATAGAAATTTGCTGCGCCGCCATCCGGTGCGCCAGTTCATCTACCTGTTGCTCATTGAGCGTTGCCAGCGCAAAGGCGTGGCTGATGGTCAGCTTGCCCTTCAGTTGCGGCGTTTTCTCCACCGTTTCAACCATATAATTGATGGCTGCCACGCCTGCCGGAGTGGTTTCGTGCAGGTGAATATCAACGCCTTTGTCGTAGTCCAGCGCAATCTGGAACATGGTGTCGAGGGATTTTTCCATCGCGCCATCAACACTGGTCGGGTCCAGCCCGCCGACGTAATGCGCCCCCGCCTGCATCGCTTCGCGCATTAAGGGTTCTGATTTCGACAGCAGCAAACCGTGCTGCGGGAAGGCGACAATTTCACACTCGAAGCCCGCCTGACGTCGCGCCAGAACCGCCTGCAAATTTTGCAGATTTTTCAGGCCGGAAACCGGTTCGATATTGCAGTGGCTGCGGGCAATGGTAGTGCCTTTCGACTGCAATAAATCAATCAGTTTTTCCGCCCGTTCCTGAGTGTACGGTTGCAGTTCCGGCAGCATTTTCTGCTCAAGCTTAATCATGTCCTGGATGGTGGTGCCTGCCGGACGATTGAGCGAGCGCCACGGCCCGCCGTAGAAGGTTTTGTCGAGATGAATATGCATGTCGCGGGTGGTGGGCAGCATCAGCTTACCGCCAGCGTCATAGTGCGGCAGCGTGGCGTCCGGATGCTGATTGTTCTCGCGCAGGGCAACAATTTTGCCGTTCTGAATTTCCACAGTCTGGCGCGCCGTGCGGGTCTGCACCGCCACGCCATTTTCGTAGTCAAAACCGGTTTCCAGCAACACGTTGTCGAGATAGTAGTGCGGGTCAGTGATTTTCATGGTGTTATTCGCGTCGCAGTGGGTTGTGCCAGAGACTGCCGCATGGGCGAGCGGCACAGAGGTACCAAACAGCGCGGCGGCGGTGACCATCTTACCGCTCTGGCTCAGAAACTCACGGCGGCTATTGCTTTCTTTCATCTTACGTCCTTACGTTTTAATAATATGGGTGCCCGTTTCACCGCGCAGCGCCGCAGGCAGGCATTCCGGCGTGGTGATAATCACTTCTTTGCCGCCCTGTTCCAGGAACGTCAGGCTGGCGATGATTTTTGGCAACATGCTGCCAGGCGGAAAATGCCCTTCCTGCATATAGCGGGTTATGGTGGCAATATCCACCCGATCGAGCGCCTGCTGCTGCGGTTTGCCAAAGTGAATACACACTTTTTCGACGCCAGTGGTGATCACCAGAATGTCGGCGTGAATTTCACGGGCCAGCAGCGCGGTAGAGAGATCTTTGTCGATAACCGCGTCCACGCTTTGGTAATCCCCCGCTTCAGTACGCACTACCGGAATTCCACCGCCGCCCGCGCCAATTACGACAAAGCCTTGTTGGATCAGCGCCTTAATGGCAGGTGCCTCGACAATACGTTTCGGTTCCGGCGAGGCGACCACGCGGCGATAGCCCCGTCCGGCATCTTCAACAAAACGCCAGTCAGGGTTTGCCTTTTGTAATTCGTCACGCTGGCTTTCACTGAAGAATGCGCCGATGGGCTTGGTGGGATGAGCAAAACCCGGATCGTTTTTATCCACTTCCACCTGAGTCACCACGGTGACGGCTTTTTTCTCGCCGTGACGCGCCAGTCGGTTATTCAGCGCCTGTTGGATCAGATAGCCAATGCCGCCTTGCGTATCCGCCACACAGTTCGCCAGCGGCGTTAAGGGCAGCCCTTCGCGCTCGTGAGCAATCTCCGCGCGGCGTAAATCCAGCCCGACCTGCGGCCCGTTACCGTGGGTCAGCACAATGTCGTAATCGGAAGCCAGCATTTCCAGCACCGTATCGGCCACGGCTTTCACCGCCTCCGCCTGATGCTCAATCGACTGGCTGGCGTTATCTTTGATAATGCTGTTGCCACCAATGGCAACGACCACAAGCTCTTTCATGTTGTTATGTCCGCTACAGAGGGTGATGGGGTTATGAGAGTGAGGTTGCCCCTCTCCCCAGAAGGGAGAAGGGATCGTAAGGTGCGGTTGGAGAGTCAAACGCCGTAACGTTCGCACCAGCCAAGAATGGCTTTCTCGAAGCAGGCGAATGGTGGATGCACAATGCCCGCGCCAATCATGCCGATGCCCGCATCTTTATGAGCGATGGCGGTGTTGATCACCGGCAGAATGCCACTGCTACCCACGCGGGTGATGTCGATTGCCGATGGCACGCCCATAAAACCGAGCAGCGGAATGGTGACGTTGGGGTTTTCGCCAAGGGTGATTTCACGCATCTGACGGGAGAAATCGATAGCCTCTTCCACCGTGCCACCCACCAGCGCGACGATCGCGGGCGCGGTCGCCATAGCAAATCCGCCAATGCCGTAGGTTTCGGTGATGGCGCTGTCGCCAATATCCAGCCCCGAATCTTCCGGCTTATAACCGGCAAACATCGGGCCGATGACCTGCTGCGCCGGACCGGTAAACCATTGCCCCGGTAATCCGCTGACCCGCAGGCCGAACTCGACGCCGTTACGCGCCATCGTGGTGACCACGGTGCTGTATTCGATGCCGTGCGCCGCATCCATCGCCGCTTTACACATCGCCATCCACGTCGGGCCGGAGAAGTAGTCACTGCTGGCGACAAACTCAAACACTTCGCGCTGTTGCTCGACGGAATAACCCGCCTGAATAATCCCTGGCGTCAGCGCCTGAATCAGCAGCGTCGTCCCGGCGTTATTGCGGTTATGGCATTCATCGCCCATATGCAGCGCTTGCGCCAGCATTAAGCGCAGATCGATCTCGCCGATAATTTTCATCGCGTCACGCAGCATTGGCCCCTGCACATCGCGCATCCAGTTGAGGCGGTCAATCACGCTCTGGTCGTTAGCGCCCATACGCAAAATCTTCGCCATCTGCTCGCTCATATTGGTGTAAGCGATGTTGCCGTAGGTTTTGTTTTTTACGATGTGCATAAACATCGAGGCCGAGGTAACACCCGCCATCGAACCCACGCAGTCGTGCTCGTGGCACGGCGAGAAGGTGATCTCCCCGGAGGCCGCCAGTTCAGCCGCCTCATCGAGATCTTTCGCCAGTCCTTCGAACACCAGCGCTCCGGTGACCGCGCCTTTCATCGCGCCGCACATTTTTTCCCAGGTGATCGGCGGCCCGGCGTGAAGAATGGTTTTCGGCGTCATACCCGGCACCACGTTAATCGCCTGATCAAAACCAATCAGCACCGGATGCGACTGGATAATGCGCTCCAGCGCCTGCTGGTTAGCGGCGGCGATTTTATCTGCCAGCGGCGAATCGGCAATATTGTCCAGCGCCTGCACCACCTGCATATTGCCCTGCCCCGGCGGCGTCCAGTCGAGTTGGGTCACTTCTACATGCTGCTTTTTCAAATCATCGCTAAACATGGCGATGCCGACGTTAATAACGTTCAACGGTTGGCTAAACAGTGACTGGCTCATCAGGCTTCCTCCCCTTTGCAGATAAATTCACGCGCCAGCAATCCGGTATTGGTGCTGCTGCTTGCCAGAATTACCCCAGCATCAAGCAGCATCTGGCTTTGTTGTTCTAACGATGGCGTATCGAGATCGGTACCCAGCACATAGGCGAGAATGATCAACTCGCGCCCTTCGGCAGCGGCGATCGCTTTCGCCTCTTTGATCGCCTCGATGGTGGAACCGACCGGATCTTCATGCGATCCAAACCCGAGCACAAAATCCATCACGATCACCGCCACTTCTGGATCGCGCGCTTCTTCGATCAACCGGCTGATGCGGTTGGTCGGGTCAATCATTGGATGCGGCTTGCCGTTGGTGAAGTCGTCATCGCCAAAGTCGAGGAAGGTGTGTTTGATGCTGCGGTTGATATCTTGCAGGCGGAATTCAGGATCGGGCTGGATGTTGCTGTAGACATCGCCGTGTTTTTCCATCACCGCGAACATGGTTTCGTCACACAGCGTGCCGCCGCAGAACAGGCCACGAATGTATTTCTGCTGCGGTTGCAGACGCGCACGCACATCCGCAATCAACGGCTGGTTCAGGGTATGCAAGTCGAGATGTTCTTGTTTCACACCGGAGAGCATCACCGCTTTTAGTGCCGCCTCTTTGGTGCCGCGAGCAAACTGTAGCCCCTGCTCATCCACTGGCGTTTCGCCACGACCGAGGAAGCAGACCACCACTGGCTTACGGCAGGCGCGTGCGCGTTCCAGCACTTTGCGGGCCACCGCAGGCGCTGGCGGTTTGGAGATAAGCACAATGATTTCAGTTTGCGGATCGTTTTCCAGCATCCCGATAGCGTCGAGCATCATCAGGCCGCCGATTTTCTCGCTCAGGTCGCGCCCGCCGGTGCCAATCAGTTGCGAAACGCCGCCGCCAAATTCATGAATGCGGACGCTCAGTTCCTGACTACCGGTGCCGGATGCGCCAACAATACCGATGTTGCTACGACGCACGGCGTTACCAAAGCAGAGCGCCGCGCCGTTGATAATCGCCGTACCGCAGTCTGGCCCCATCATCAGCAGCCCTTTTTCGTGGGCCAACTGTTTGAGCGCCAGTTCATCTTCAACTGAGACGTTATCGGAAAACAGCATCACGTTAAGATCGTTTTGCAGCGCCTGACGCGCTTCGCGAGCGGCAAACAGACCGTTGACCGAAATCACTGCCAGGTTACTTTCCGGGATATGCTTTTTGGCGCTGGCAATAGTGGCGTAACGCGCCTCGTGCGAGCCACTTTGCGCTTTGGTGTTGAACAGTTCTTCAATCTCCGCCAGCAACTGCTCGTTGTCCACACCCGATTTACCATTGATGACAATCATCAGGTCGCCGTTTTTCGCCTGCTCCAGCTCCGGCGTCAGCAGCCCTAAATTCTTCAGCACGCCTTTGTTCATTTCGGTCGCCATCGCCACAAATGCCTGCTCGACGCCGTCGAGTTTATTTGCACGCGTGGAGATAGACATCAGCGAGACAGAATCAAAATAGGTATTCGGTTTAATGACTATTTTAACTGACATAATTCCCTCCGTAGGTTTGGCTCAGCGCACAACCATCGGCCATGCCATACAGCATGTCGCAGCCGGAACTGGAGCCAATATGTTTAATTTTTTCTATTGCCTGAGTTGCGTTCCCAGGGATGTCATAAATAATGTTATGAATAAAACGATGAATATTTTCCCGGCAGCGTTGTTGTAATGCGGCTTCCAGCGTTATGGCACTTAATAACGTGGTATTATTTCTGCCGCGTTGCAGACCGAGATAAAATTCCTCTTTGTATTTTTCCGCCGGATGCCCGGAAATAAATAAAATAAGCGCCAGACCTGTTAAATAATCGTCGGCTGATGGCGTAAGGCCAATCCCTAAGCCCATCATACTGGCGACTGCTGAGGCGATATTTTGTTTATCGTTTACGGCCTGAATAACTGCCCGTCGTTTAATATGTAATTCTTTATTTAACGCCTGATAAAACGGATTATCGCCGCGATAATTAAACAGGGTTTCATTTTGCCCCAGGTGCTGATGAATAATGTCATGCCACTGTTGCCAGGCGATAAGGTGAAAATTCACAGCGGCCATTTGCAAGGTTGGGGACAGCCAACGCCGACAACGACTCATCTCTATATGAAGATGTTGACCAACCGTAATGCCTTGATCGTCAAACTGAACCTTATCACCATGCCGGAACAGACCATCAAAGTGAGTGAGTGCCAACCGACAACTGTTTGGCGCATTGTCGTACTCTTCACAAAGCAGCGTCAGCAACTGCTGGCGGGCCGGAAGTGCGATATTTACCGCTCTGGCAAAGACCTGTTCAACCTGACCTTGCCCCCGCTGCGCCAGAAAATCAGCATCCGCAGTTAGCGCCCACACACACCGTCTTTCTGGTGTGTTGATAGCAAGCCTCCCGGTTTATGCACCTGCGGCAATCAGTAACTGCGCAATCTCTTCAAAGCCTCGTTCCCGCGCCAGTTCCAGCGGCGTTTTGCCATATTTATCCGTCATGTGCGGGCTGGCACCGTGTTCCAGCAATAACTGGACAATCGCCTGCTGTTTAATCCCGCCATCATTAAGCACAATTGCTTCCAGTAGCGGCGTCCAGCCAACATGGTTGGTCTGGTTAACGTTAATCTCCGTATGCGCCAAAAGCTCTTTTACAATACTTAAATGGCCTTTTTCACAGGCAGGCGTCAGGCCGACACCGCCAAAACGGGTGACGCAATTAAGATCGGGTTTAGCCGGTAAAATAATCCGTAACAGGGTTAAATCGCCGGTCAGGCAGCTAATTAAAAAAGGATTTGAACATATTTGATCTTGCTTATTAATATCTGCTCCGGCATCAATTAATGCCTGAACGCAAGCATATTGCTGATATAAACTTGCCAGCGTAATTGCCGTTTTCCCCTGACGATCGCAGGTATTAATATCGACACCCAGCGCAAGGCATGTTTTTACTTTATCGATATCACCCTGTTGCGCAGCCAATAAATAGTCGGCAGGTAGATTTTTTATAGTCATTCACATTCCCCTGGTTTTTGTGGCTGTTTTCGATGAATTGAGAATAGCAACGATAATCTGATAAAAGAACCCGCTTAAATTTAATTCGCCGTATTTCGCCTTTTTGTTGAATGATGTTCAACAATCTTTTCGCAGTGTGCGGTAGTGCAATATTTGTTTCTTTGACCCGATACCCTTTCACTCAATCAGGTTTTATTTCTCTATAGTCTGCACATGTAAGAGTAGCTTTCGTCCATGTCTAACCAGAGGGGAACAAGATGAACGGACTCACGGCAACGGGTGTCACCGTCGGTATTTGTGCAGGGCTTTGGCAGTTAGTGTCTTCACATGTCGGGCTCTCTCAGGGATGGGAATTATTAGGAACCATTGGCTTCGTCGCCTTTTGCAGTTTTTATGCCGCAGGCGGCGGTAAATCGGGGTTTATCAGAAGTCTGGCGGTTAATTATTCCGGGATGGTGTGGGCGTTTTTCGCCGCGCTGGCTGCCGGCTGGCTGGCCTCGGTGAGTGGATTGTCCACGTTCTGGGCGAGCGTGATTATGACTGTACCCTTCTCGGCGGTGGTGGTCTGGCAAGGACGTTTCGGTTTATTGTCTTTTATTCCCGGAGGCTTTCTCGGCATGACGCTATTTTTTGCCAGCGGGATGAACTGGACAGTGACATTACTGGGTTTTCTGGCGGGTAACTGCGTGGGGATAATTTCAGAATATGGCGGACAAAAATTAAGCGAAGCGACGACTAAACGCGACGGGTATTAAAAGTTATTCAAAAATGATTATCTATCTTTAACCGATACCTCTACAGTCATGGCTGGAGAAATTCATATTCGATAATGGCGGGAATGGTTTAATGAACTCAATTTTTACCGAAGAGAATCTGTTGGCATTTACTACCGCTGCGCGTTTTGGCAGTTTCAGTAAAGCCGCAGAAGAGTTGGGTTTAACCACTTCCGCCATTAGCTACACCATCAAGCGAATGGAAACAGGGCTGGATGTGGTGCTGTTCACTCGCAGTACCCGAAGCATTGAGTTAACGGAGTCCGGGCGTTATTTTTTCCGCAAAGCTACCGACCTGCTGAATGATTTTCACGCCATCAAACGCAGCATCGATACTATTTCGCAGGGTATAGAAGCACGGGTGCGCATATGTATTAACCAACTGCTTTATACGCCCAAACACACCGCACGCTTATTGCAGGTACTGAAAAAGCAGTTTCCAACCTGCCAGATTACCGTGACGACCGAAGTGTATAACGGCGTCTGGGATGCGATTATTAATAATCAGGCGAATATTGCTATCGGCGCGCCCGACACACTGCTGGACGGCGGCGGCATTGATTACACGGAGATTGGCGCAATTCGCTGGGCTTTTGCTATCGCCCCGGATCACCCATTAGCCTTTGTGCCGGAGCCGATCGCCGAAAGCCAACTGCGTCTCTATCCTAATATCATGGTGGAGGACACCGCGCATACGATTAATAAAAAAGTGGGCTGGTTGCTGCATGGGCAGGAGTCGATTCTGGTGCCAGATTTCAACACCAAATGTCAGTGCCAGATTTTAGGTGAAGGGATTGGTTTTTTGCCGGATTACATGGTCCGTGAGGCGATGACGCAATCCCTGCTGGTTACCCGACAAATCCATAATCCGCGCCAGGATTCGCGCATGTTACTGGCGACTCAGCATTCTGCTACGGGTCAGGTGACGCAGTGGATTAAAAAACAATTTGCGCCAAATGGCATATTAACGGGGATCTATCAGGATTTACTGCATCGGGAGAATTAATCGCTGCCAACCTCCCGATGCGCTGTGAATAGCGGTTTACATCAACCACCTGCTTTCATTACCCATTCAGAGATAAATTTATTACCCGGAACTGGCGGGGAGTACAAATAGCCCTGTAAAAAGTGAACGCCTTTGCCGATCATTAAATCCGCCTGCTCCTGGGTTTCTACCCCTTCCGCCACGATACTCAGACCAGGCTTACGCGCCAGTTCGACAATATTGTCCACAATATGACCGGATATTTCGTCCACGCTCGCCATTTGCACAAATGACTTATCGATCTTAATAAAATCGACCGGGAACGCCTGCAAGTAACGATAGGTCGCATAACCCGTACCAAAGTCATCCAGCGCAAAGGTAATGTTGTGCTGATGAAGGCTGTCAAATATCGCTCTGGCTTCTGGCGTTACCGGAATAGGGTTACGTTCCGTTAGCTCGAGAACCAGTTTGATTTTATCGTTACCTAATTTCTTAACCAGGTTCAGACACTCTTTTTCAAATCCCGCAGCCAAAAAACAACCCGCCGAGACGTTGATGCCAATATGGAAATTGTCCGGCAGCAAATGTTTTACCGGCATCAGAATATCCGCAGTCTGTTTCATCAACTGGCGAGTCATTATGACGATAAGACCAGATGACTCCGCCAGAGGAATAAACTGATCCGGTGGGATAATTCCCGTTTGTGGATGTTCCCAGCGGACAAGCACCTCACAGCCCGTCAGTACCCCAGTCTGCGCGCAGAAAACCGGTTGGATCCACGGTTTAAACTCATGGTTTTCCAACGCCAGACTGATGGCTTCAGGCGTGACGATATGGTGATAGTGATTATCATTAATATATTTGTGACTATTATTACCCGTGGCGGATATGATCTCCGGATTGTACTGAAAGAAAATATCCCGCCAGAAAGTAATATCACTCTGAATCCCCAGTTTCTCAAAGAGCTGTTTCTTTTGATGTGAAATGGTCTTTGCACTGCGATTTCTGTACTGTGATATTTCTGTTACAGACATTCCCTGCATCAGCAGCTTGAGTAGCAGTCGTTCTTTCTCGGATACGCTACCAGGCAATGACAAATGAACCGTTGTACCGAACTCTTGCAGAAAAACACGAAAATCACATGAATTCATGAACACACCTTTTATCTTTTATCGCTGTTCAGTATGAGTGATTACCTGTGGATTCCTGAGCACACATAAGGGGTAACCATAAACATCAGCGATGCCATACGCATAACATCCCACATCACTATCAAAAAGATTATCTTTACCTCTGATGCTCGCTCAAAAACAGTTACGCTAAATACCTTAAAAAGGTAATCACAAGTCAAACTCAGGAGATAATCACGCAAGAATGCAATATTAAAATTCAGATACTCATTTTTGGTAATAAAGAAGTAGTTGGACTATTTCAATATTTATAATTTCCCACTACGTATTGACGCCCATTCATGAGTAAAGGCGCATTATATGAATTTAACAATCCAGATCAACTGAAAATACCTCAACCTCATAAACACATAGCGTCAACATTCAATGACATAATGAGTAAAGATGTTGGTTATGCATACACGTCATTACTCTATGCCTATCCCTTAACAACCTGCTTTTTAAGGCTGAATCCATTCAGCAATAGATGGCCAACATTATAACAATGACAATAAAACAATATTTAAAACAATCAATAAAATATCAGACACAGACAATTAAACCTTAAACAACAAACAGTTACATTGATTTTAGTTGATTTGCGCTACGCGTTTCCCATGAATAAAGCGTCATTTCAAATTAGCACCAATATTTACATTAAATAAGACTAAGCTTATTGAACATTCACAACAGTCCAAGCGTAGGTTTTGGGCTTCAATAGTTCTTTTCTTTTTTATTATCTGTTGCCTGGCAATCATCAATCGATACTAAGGGCTTAACTGTACACAGATATAACGTATCAAGAGGTAAGAGAAACCGCGCCATATGCAGACATGGCGCGGTTTTATGCAATAACAATCACGCGTCCGGGAACATCACGCTATGGCCCGGCGCTTCACGATGGAGATGGATAAAGTTAAGGTGCCGCTCGTACTGGTCGAGAATATCGGTGATCACCTGCTCTTTGCTGTAGTCCATCAGGTCGTTGCCCTGGCTGCCTTCTAACAGGAAGGTTTCCAGCCGGTAGTAGGTCGATTTACCGCTACGTGCGCGGTAGGTAAAGCCCGGCACCGAATATTGCTGCGGCCAAATCTGATAGACAAAGTTTTGCTCTTCGCCCATATGCACCAACAAATCCAGATGCCCCAACTGTTGCCCCTCTTCCGGCGGCAGGCTTTTTAGCTCCACGTACGCGCCGCGCAACCGCAGTTCCTGCGCCACTTCTTCCATTGCCGGGTAACAGACCGTCTCCATCATCTGTTTAGTGTAACGCGTGCCCGGATAATTCATCAGGCGCGAGAGACGTTTTTTCCAGCTCAGGCGATCCTGAAGCCCCAGCGGTCGCGGCGCGGTATCACGGTTGGCACTTTCACGGCGGTAATCTTCTACCTTCAGAGATTTATACAACCCCGCCATCACGAAGAAAATCACAAAGCTGAACGGCAGCCCCATGATTACCGTGGTGTTTTGCAGCGCGGATATCCCGTTGGTCATCAGCATGCCAAGCGTCAGCAGACCAATCGCCACCGACCAGAAGACGCGCAGCCAGCCGGGGGCGTCGCTGTTGATATCTTTAAGCTGCGAGGTGAAATTCCCCAGCACCAGCGCGCCGGAGTCCGCCGAGGTCACATAAAACAGCAGGCCAGTAATGGTGGCGACAGAGGCGCTAAAGGTAAACGCCGGATATTGCGCCAGCAGGCTGTAGAAGCCGCGCTCCGGATGGACCATAGCTTCCTCGGCAAATGCCGCGCCGCCGTGGATGATTTCATACAGCGCGCTATTGCCGAACACCGAGAGCCATAACAGCGTGAAGGTAAACGGAATAATCAACGTGCCCAGCACGAACTGGCGAATGGTGCGCCCGCGCGAGATACGCGCCAGAAACAGGCCGACAAACGGCGACCATGCCACCCACCATGCCCAGAAGAAGAGCGTCCAGTTATTCATCCACTCAACCGGACGGTCGAAGGCAAAACTGTTGAGCGTCATTCCCATAAAGCGATTCACATAGTCGCCAACGTTCAGCACCAGCGCATTAAGCAGGAACGAGGTATCGCCCATAAACAGCACGAACAGGATCAGCCCCAGCGCCAGCGCAACGTTGAGTTCCGATAACACGCGAATGCCCTTATCGACACCGGAGGTGACAGAGATCGTTGCGATGATCACCGACAAGGCGATCAGTGCCGCTTTCGCCGCCATCGAATCGGGAATATCAAACAGTACGCTCAAGCCATAGTTAAGCTGCACCACACCGATACCGAGCGTAGTGGCAATACCAAAGATGGTGCCGATCACCGCAGCAATATCCACTGAGTGACCTATCGGCCCGTTAATCCGTTTACCGAAGATCGGGTACAGCGCCGAGCGGATAGTGAGCGGCAAATTATAACGATAGCTAAAGTATCCGAGCGCCATGCCCATCAGCGCATACATCGACCAGCCGGTTAAGCCGTAGTGAAACAGCGTCCAGACCATCGCCTGACGCGCGGCCTCAATCGTCTGTCCCGCGCCTTCCGGCGGCTGCATATACTGCGTTACCGGTTCGGCTACGGAGAAGAACATCAGGTCGATACCGATCCCGGCAGCAAACAGCATCGCCGCCCAACTCAGCAGACTGAATTCCGGTTTGGATTGTTCTGGCCCGAGCTTCACCGAACCAAAACGCGAACAAGCGATACAGACCACAAAGACAATATAGAGCGTTGCCGCCAGCAGATAGTACCAACCGAAGGTTTTAGAAACCCAGTCCAGCGTGCGGCCAATCCACAGGGCCGAGAAGTCGCGAAACAGGATCGTTGTCAGGGAAAACAACAAAATCAGTCCGGCGGAAGTGTAAAACACCACCGGATTGATTTTGTCCTTTTCCCTGCTGTGTGAAAGGTCTGTCATCCAGTATCCCCACTGTTATTGTTACCATTTAAAATCAAATTCGTAACAATTAAGACACATTTTATATTGAACGTCCAATCAATAACCGCTTTAATAGATAAACAACGCTGATGAATGGAGTGGCAAAAATGCCCAAATTGGGGATGCAGTCGATCCGGCGCAGACAACTGATCGACGCCACGCTGGAAGCAATCAATGAGGTGGGCATGCACGATGCAACGATCGCGCAGATCGCCCGCCGTGCAGGCGTTTCTACGGGGATCATCAGCCACTATTTCAGGGACAAAAATGGTCTGCTGGAAGCAACCATGCGCGATATCACCAGTCAGCTGCGTGACGCGGTTTTGAACCGCTTACATGCACTTCCGCAGGGCAGTGCAGAGCTGCGATTACAGGCGATTGTTGGTGGAAACTTCGATGAGACTCAGGTGAGCGGCGCGGCGATGAAAGCCTGGCTGGCGTTCTGGGCCAGCAGTATGCATCAGCCGATGCTCTATCGCTTGCAGCAGGTCAGTAGCCGCCGCTTGCTGTCGAATCTGGTGAGCGAATTTCGCCGCGAGTTACCGCGCCAACAGGCACAGGAAGCGGGCTACGGCCTTGCCGCGCTAATTGACGGATTATGGCTGCGCGCGGCACTGAGCGGCAAAGCGCTGGATAAACCTCTCGCACACTCGCTGACCCGTCACTTTATTACTCAGCATTTACCCACCGATTAACTGAGGAGACGTGATGTCCCGAATGGCAGAACAGCAGCTTTATATACATGGTGGTTATACCTCCGCCACCAGTGGTCGCTCCTTCGAGACCATTAACCCGGCCAACGGTAACGTGCTGGCGACCGTGCAGGCCGCCGGGCGTGAGGATGTCGATCGCGCCGTGAAGAGTGCCCAACAAGGGCAAAAAATCTGGGCGGCGATGACCGCTATGGAACGCTCGCGTATTCTGCGTCGGGCCGTTGATATTCTACGTGAACGCAATGACGAACTCGCAAAACTGGAAACCCTCGATACCGGAAAAGCGTATTCGGAAACATCAACCGTCGATATCGTTACCGGCGCGGACGTGCTGGAGTACTACGCCGGGCTGATCCCGTCGCTGGAAGGCAGCCAGATCCCATTGCGTGAGACGTCATTTGTTTATACCCGCCGCGAACCGCTGGGTGTGGTGGCGGGGATTGGCGCATGGAACTACCCGATCCAGATTGCTTTGTGGAAATCCGCCCCGGCGCTGGCGGCGGGTAACGCGATGATCTTCAAACCGAGCGAAGTCACCCCGCTTACCGCGTTAAAGCTGGCTGAAATTTACAGCGAAGCGGGCCTGCCGGACGGTGTATTTAACGTGTTGCCGGGCGTGGGCGCGGAGACCGGGCAATATCTGACCGATCATCCGGGCATTGCCAAAGTGTCATTTACCGGCGGTGTCGCCAGCGGCAAAAAAGTGATGGCTAACTCGGCAGCTTCCTCCCTGAAAGAAGTGACCATGGAGCTGGGCGGTAAATCGCCGCTGATCGTTTTCGACGATGCAGACCTCGATCTCGCCGCTGATATCGCCATGATGGCGAACTTCTTCAGCTCCGGTCAGGTGTGTACCAACGGCACCCGCGTCTTCGTTCCGGCGAAATGCAAAGCCGCATTTGAACAAAAGATTCTGGCGCGCGTTGAGCGCATTCGCGCGGGCGACGTTTTCGATCCGCAAACTAACTTCGGCCCGCTGGTCAGCTTCCCGCATCGCGATAACGTGCTGCGCTATATCGCCAAAGGCAAAGAGGAAGGCGCGCGCGTACTGTGCGGCGGCGATGTAATGAAAGGCGATGACTTCGATAACGGCGCATGGGTTGCACCGACCGTGTTCACCGATTGCCGCGACGAAATGACCATCGTGCGCGAAGAGATCTTCGGTCCGGTGATGTCGCTTCTCACTTATGAATCTGAGGACGAAGTGATTCGCCGCGCCAATGATACCGACTACGGCCTGGCGGCGGGCATCGTGACGGCGGACCTGAACCGCGCGCATCGCGTCATTCATCAGCTGGAAGCGGGTATTTGCTGGATCAACACCTGGGGCGAATCCCCGGCAGAGATGCCCGTTGGCGGCTACAAACACTCCGGCATTGGTCGCGAGAACGGCGTGATGACGCTCCAGAGTTACACCCAGGTGAAGTCCATCCAGGTTGAGATGGCTAAATTCCAGTCCATATTCTAACCAGGAGGTTTATTTGCAATTTGACTACATCATTATTGGTGCCGGCTCAGCCGGCAACGTTCTCGCTACCCGTCTGACTGAAGATCCGAACACAACCGTGCTGCTGCTTGAAGCAGGCGGCCCGGACTATCGCTTTGACTTCCGCACCCAGATGCCCGCCGCGCTGGCGTTCCCGCTACAGGGTAAACGCTACAACTGGGCCTATGAAACGGAGCCCGAACCGTTTATGAATAACCGTCGCATGGAGTGCGGACGCGGTAAGGGGCTTGGCGGGTCATCACTGATCAACGGCATGTGTTACATCCGTGGTAACGCGCTGGATCTCGATAACTGGGCGCAAGAACCCGGTCTGGAGAACTGGAGCTACCTCGACTGTCTGCCCTACTATCGCAAGGCCGAAACTCGCGATGTGGGCGAGAACGACTACCACGGCGGCGACGGCCCGGTGAGCGTCACCACCTCCAAACCCGGCGTCAATCCGCTGTTTGAAGCGATGATTGAAGCGGGCGTGCAGGCGGGCTACCCGCGCACGGACGATCTCAACGGTTATCAGCAGGAAGGTTTTGGACCGATGGATCGCACCGTCACGCCGCAGGGCCGTCGCGCCAGCACCGCGCGTGGCTATCTCGATCAGGCCAAATCGCGCCCTAACCTGACCATTCGTACTCACGCCATGACCGATCGCATCATTTTTGACGGCAAACGCGCGGTGGGCGTCGAGTGGCTGGAAGGCGACAGCACCATTCCGACCCGCGCGGCGGCGAATAAAGAAGTGCTGTTATGTGCAGGCGCGATTGCTTCACCGCAGATCCTGCAACGCTCCGGCGTCGGCAACGCTGGACTGCTGGCGGAGTTTGATATTCCGCTGGTGCATGATTTACCCGGCGTCGGCGAAAATCTTCAGGATCACCTGGAGATGTACCTGCAATATGAGTGCAAAGAACCGGTTTCCCTCTACCCTGCCCTGCAGTGGTGGAATCAGCCGAAAATCGGTGCGGAGTGGCTGTTTGGCGGCACCGGCGTTGGTGCCAGCAACCACTTTGAAGCAGGCGGATTTATTCGCAGCCGTGAGGAATTTGCGTGGCCGAATATTCAGTACCATTTCCTGCCAGTGGCGATTAACTATAACGGCTCGAACGCAGTGAAAGAGCACGGCTTCCAGTGCCACGTCGGATCGATGCGCTCGCCAAGCCGTGGGCATGTGCGGATTAAATCCCGCGACCCGCACCAGCATCCAGCGATTCTGTTTAACTACATGTCGCACGAGCAGGACTGGCAGGAGTTCCGCGACGCAATTCGCATCACCCGGGAGATCATGCATCAACCGGCGCTGGATCAGTATCGTGGCCGCGAAATCAGCCCCGGTGTCGAATGCCAGACGGATGAGCAGCTCGATGAGTTCGTGCGTAACCACGCCGAAACCGCCTTCCACCCGTGCGGTACCTGCAAAATGGGTTATGACGAGATGGCAGTGGTTGACGCCGAAGGCCGCGTACACGGGCTGGAAGGCCTGCGCGTGGTGGATGCGTCAATTATGCCGCAAATTATCACCGGCAATTTGAATGCTACGACGATTATGATTGGCGAGAAAATAGCGGATATGATTCGCGGGCAAGAAGCGTTGCCGAGGAGCACGGCAAGATATTTTGTGGCAAATGGGATGCCAGTAAGAGCGAAAAAAATGAGTCGTGATTTGAACTAACTCAGGAACCTATCAGATTGAGAGTTACCGTTCTACTATGAGGACCGAATCCTTATATAAAACACTGAGGTAACTCTCATGCTTCATATCCAGTATTCATGATGCTGGTTTTTCGCTGATATTTAACCCGAACATTCCTGATACAGACTATTAATACAATATTATCTGCGACAGATTTCATTTTCTGGATATATTATGAATGAACAAATCAAACAGGATATCGATCTGATTGAGATTTTAAAAAGATTCGTGTTATCCTTTTTATTATAGCTATCTGTATGGCAATGGTGCTTTTATTTCTGTATATCAATAAAGATAATATAAAAGTGAGTTACAGCCTAAAAATAAACCAGACAACACCAGGCATACTTGTTAGCTGTGATAGCAATAATAATTTTGCCTGTCAGACCACAATGACTGAAGATGTTATACAGCGAATTACTACATTTTTTCACACCAGCCCAGATGTCAAGAACAGAGAAATAAAGCTGGAATGGTCAGGAGATAAGAGAGATTTACCAACTGCTGAAGCGGAAATATCTCGCGTGCAGGCGTCTATTATCAAATGGTATGCGTCAGAATATCATAATGGCAGGCAAGTTCTCGATGAGATACAAACACCTTCAGCAATTAACAGTGAGCTTTATACAAAAATGATATACCTGACCAGGAACTGGTCATTGTATCCGAACGGTGATGGCTGTGTAACTATAAGCTCACCAGAAATAAAAAATAAATACCCTGCTGCCATTTGTCTGGCTCTGGGGTTTTTTATAAGCATTGTAATTTCTGTAATGTTTTGCCTTGTCAAAAAAATGGTAGATGAATACCAACAAAACTCTGGGCAGTAATAAACAGCATTCTGATAGAGAGTGCCTGTATAAAGCTGAAGTGACAATGACCGGGAAGGGAACCCGTTTTCAGGAATGGATGCCTGTCTTTTTCACTGTAAATATCCTGGCATTACTAATGCCAGGATATTTACAGAAGAGCAGCATAACCATGACGGAACGGGGTTAAGTCAGGTTGTCCTTAACGCTATTCACAACCTCGTATGCTGCCTTCAGGTTTATGTCCAGACTTCATATCTCTCTCAGCAATCCTCAATAATCAGATACACCGCTTTCACCGGGCCATGAACCCCGACGACTTTGATAAGCTCAATATCCGCCGTTGAACTAGGGCCGCTAATGATGTTAATGCAGGACGGCATTCGTTCACCGGCCTGCGCTTTCTGATGCAATTTTTCTGCGAGTTGCGCTACACGCGGCAGGATTGTGCTTTTACGCAGGATAAAAAGAGAAGATTCCGGGAGCAGGCTCAATGAACGCCCGCGCTCGGCGGCGGAAAAAAGAACCACGCCTCCCGATTCGGTTAAACCATATTCAGCATACACGACACCCACTTTAGCCTGCTCTGCCTGTGAGATATTCTCGGCACCTTTCGCCGGATCCCAAACAACGGCATTGCATTCCTGCTGCAAACGTTCGCTAATCCCCAATTCCTCCAGCCTCGTGTCACCGCTAATCACGACCGACTGATCTCCCAGCTCTTTACACAGACGTATTGCAGCTTCTGCCGCCTTCGCCTCGCTGGTCAGTTCACAGCGCGTCAACATAACATCGCTGGCAAACTGGATAAACGCGTCACAACGCTGCTGTTGGGTAAGTTGGGTAAGCCGCTCGTTAGCATAGTTGTTAAGCGGCGCATCTTCTGCTTGCGGTTCAAGTCGCAGCGGGCGACCCAGTGCCTGAGCAACGTTATTCAAAAATTCGCTCCGATTATCCATTCTTTTTCTCCTGCGCCTGATGTTTCTTAAACCAACTACGGAAACTCTCTCCGTCAGCTTCAGGAAGATCGCGTGCTTCCATCCAGTCGCTAATCGCGCCAAATTTGAGTGGTGTTTTGCCGCCATTGATAAACCAGCTTGCCGCATGAGCGCCGGCCATCATCCCGACTTTCCACAATCCTGGATGACTATTGGCATAAGCGAACATTTTTATCGCCCGTTGCTCTGCTTTTGCGGTGATCCCTTTTTCAGCCATCACCCGACGATGACGCAAAATCAGTTTTGACAGCGGAATACGCACCGGACACACGTTGTCACAAGCAGTGCATAGAGAGCAGGCGTAGGGTAAATCTTTAAAATCTTTATAGCCGCCAAGTAGCGGAGAAATCACCGCACCAATTGGCCCTGGATAAATAGAGCCATATCCATGACCGCCAATATGGCGATATGCCGGACAAGTATTCATACAAGCCCCGCAGCGAATACAGCGCAGCACATCCCGAAATTCAGAGGCCAGCACCTCAGAACGCCCGTTATCGACAATAACCAGATGAAACTCTTCAGGACCATCAACGTGCCCCGCTTCGCGCGGCCCTGTCAGCCAGGTGTTGTATCCCGTCAAACGTGCACCAACGGCACTGCGCGCCAGCATGGTGATCAATACATCTACCTCTGCAAACGTGGGAGCAATACGCTCCATTCCCATCACTGCAATATGCGTTTTAGGCAGCGTGGTACACATTCGCGCATTACCTTCATTGGTCACCAGGCATACCGAACCTGTCTCTGCCACCGCGAAATTACAGCCGGTAATACCTATTTCAGCACTGAGGAAATCTTCGCGGATTTTTTGCCGAATGAATAAGGTCATCGCTTCAGGCGTTTCCGGCCCCTCATAGCCCAGACGTTCGTGTAGCACTCGACGGATCTGATGGCGATCTTTATGAATTGCCGGGACCACAACATGAGAGGGCGGATCTTGATCCAGCTGGAGAATGTATTCACCCAGATCGGTTTCAATCACCTGAATCCCGGCATCCTGCAACACATGATTGACACCAATCTCTTCGGTCACCATCGATTTAGATTTCACCACCTTCCGGGCATTTTTGCGTTGGGCAACCTGTAAAATGTAGCGGGTGGCGTCTTCTTTGGTTTTTGCAAAATAGACGTGACCGCCGTTTTGTGTCACTTTTTCTGAGAGCTGGTACAGATAAGCGTCGAGATTACTCAGAACATGATCACGTATCTGGGCGGCCCGATCGCGCCACTCCTCCCAGTGCCCCATTTCATCGACCATTTTTTGCCGATTTGCCCCAATACGCTGCTGCGCGTTTGCCACCGCTTTGCGCATGATCGGATCTTCAATTTGCTGACGGATGCGTGTCTTAAAATCTGTATTACTGGTTTTGATCGACATCTTTATATCCTCAGCGGCTCATCAGCACTTCAGCAATATGCATCACTTTGACTTTCTGCCCTTCCCGTTGTAATCGTCCACTGATGTTCAGCAGGCAACTCACGTCAGCACCAATTAAATACTCAGGGCGAACTTCCATCAGGTGCGCAACCTTTTCTTTCACCATCTCGCCGGATATTTCGGCCATTTTGACCGAGAACGTGCCGCCAAATCCGCAGCAGGTATCCTGTTCAGCAAAGGTCAACAGCTCCAGTCCACGCACATTTTTCAGCAGCGTAAGTGGTTCGTCCTTCACCCCCAGCTTACGGGCCAGGCTACAAGATGGGTGATACACCGCTCTCCCTTGCAAACTGGCACCTACATCGACTACCCCTAATGTATTAACAATAAAAGAGGTGAGATCCTGCATACGCGCGGCTACCTTTTCGGCACGTGATGCCCATTCAGGTTCATCCGCCAGATACGTCGGGTAACTTTTTACGGCATAGGTGCAAGAGCCAGCCGGTGAAATAATGGGATCGTCGTTATCCTCCAGTGCGGCGATCAGATTTTTCATCCCTGGAATCGCTTCTTTGATATAACCACTATTGATCGCAGGCTGACCGCAGCATCCCTGTTTCTCCGGGAAATTTACGCGACAGCCGAGTTTTTCCAGTAGCAGCACGGAGTCTCGTGCCATTCTTGATTTCAGGGCGTCACCAATACAGGTGACAAAGAAATTGACATTCACAACTAATACTCCATTACTTCATGCCCATTTATGCCCGATGGTTCCCCCCACCAGGGGATCAATCATCAATAAATATGGCGTTCTTTTTTAATTGGCTAGCAACATACCACCCCTCATTTGTATGACAAATGATAATCTTTCATCTAAACTTCAAATGCAATAACTAATTTTATTTCTTTCGGCATCGCTCACATTTTATAGGGAAATCGACGATCATTTTTGGCATAAGAAATCCATTTAAAAAGGCTACATCCCTTATACCTATTCAGAGCTACTTATTCAGGGGTTATTGAGATATACACTGATGGTGTACAAAAAAAATCACCGACAATAATCACGTATCAAGTAATAGTCGGGATTTTATTTAATTGAAGCAATTTAGTTTGCATTTTTATTTAAAAACCGAGCTAGAGTCCATCAAAAAAATATATAAAGCCCAAAACCACCGTTGGAAATAGAAATAGTTGAAAGGCTCACAACTCCCGGAATGCGGATTATCTTTGCCCTGATTTCTGGCGGTTTTATTCAGGGTGCAAGCTGTCTGACCCTTTCCCGATATTCTCCCGGAGTACAACCAAACTCGCGGACAAACGCCTTGTGAAAAGATGATTCACTGGCATAGCCTACTGACTCAGCGATCACCACAACAGGGAGCATTTCCCGGGAAAACATCTGGGCCGCTATTTGTAGACGCAACTTTGTTAATACAGCCAGCGGCGTGGTTCCGGAAACATCACGGAAAAGCTGGGCAAAACTTGCCCGGGACATGTGGGCGATGCTGGCCAGCGATTCGACGGTCCAGGCGTGTCCTGGCATTTCCAGCATTTGCTGTATTACCGCACCAAGACGTGGATGCAGAAGCAAACTGAGAATGTTTTTCTCAGTATTAACCTGTGCAATCCACTCACGCACCGCGAGGGTAAAGAATGTAGCGCAGATCTGGCTACACAGTGCATCCACTCCCGGCATCGCCGATCTGGATTCCTGTTGTAAAAACGGGATCGCCTCCCTCAGCCAGTTATATTCCACGCTGTGGTTAACTGGTGCTAAAAACAGCGTTTCCGGCAAAGACGTTAAAAAATAACGCGCCGAATGTTGCAGCCGAAGAGTGCCGCAGACAATACAGGTCGATTCATTATCGACATGACTCAGGCGATGAGCTGAATTTTGTGGTAGCAGGACCACATTTCCCGGGCGTAATGTAAAAATCTCTCCCGTCGGCATTTCCAGCTTCGCCGCTCCTTGCGTTAACGCATGCCAACGAATAACCGACAATTCCCCGGCACCATGTGGAAGCTGCCAGTCACTTCCTAACACGCAATTCTTATCGATCGTTCCTTGTGGAGCGTTAAGCATCAACAAACGGCTAAGGGCATCCATATCAGACTCCTGAGTGGTTTTTGATTACAAATACCAACAATCTTAGTAAATAATTAATGTAATACCATCAAATAGTTAATCATGATTTTTGTTTTGTGATTCTGATTAAGAAAAAGAAAATACCAGACGATAAGACAAAATATCAAGCGTTGTGAAGAAATGTTATTTGCTCTTTTGCGTCTATAGTCATGATGTCAAATGAACGCGTTTCGACAGGAAATCATCATGAATAAATATCAGGCAGTGATTATTGGTTTTGGCAAGGCTGGAAAAACATTAGCCGTCACGCTGGCAAAAGCAGGTTGGCGAGTGGCTCTCATCGAACAATCAAATGCAATGTATGGCGGGACCTGTATTAATATCGGCTGCATCCCAACCAAAACATTGGTTCATGACGCACAGCAGCACACAGATTTTGTCCGTGCCATACAGCGTAAAAATGAAGTGGTTAATTTTTTACGTAATAAGAATTTTCATAATCTTGCGGATATGCCCAATATCGACGTGATCGACGGCCAGGCGGAGTTTATCAATAATCATAGCCTGCGTGTTCATCGGCCTGAGGGAAATCTGGAAATTCATGGCGAGAAAATTTTTATTAATACCGGTGCACAAACCGTGGTTCCGCCAATTACTGGAATTACCACCACGCCTGGTGTATATGACAGCACCGGATTACTTAATCTAAAAGAATTGCCTGGGCATTTAGGTATTTTGGGCGGCGGATATATTGGCGTTGAGTTCGCCTCTATGTTCGCTAATTTTGGCAGCAAAGTAACCATTTTAGAGGCAGCTTCGCTGTTTTTGCCTCGGGAAGATCGGGATATTGCTGATAATATCGCGACGATTTTACGCGATCAGGGCGTCGATATTATCCTCAATGCCCATGTGGAGCGAATCAGTCACCATGAAAATCAAGTGCAAGTGCATAGCGAGCACGCCCAACTGGCGGTGGATGCACTGTTAATAGCTTCCGGTCGTCAACCGGCTACCGCTTCGTTACATCCAGAAAATGCCGGTATCGCAGTAAACGAGCGCGGGGCAATTGTCGTTGACAAGCGATTACATACCACCGCAGACAATATTTGGGCGATGGGAGATGTTACCGGCGGGCTGCAATTTACTTACATATCACTGGATGATTACCGCATTGTACGTGATGAGTTACTGGGTGAAGGCAAACGTAGTACTGATGATCGGAAAAATGTGCCTTATTCCGTATTTATGACACCGCCCCTGTCCAGGGTTGGTATGACAGAAGAACAAGCCAGAGAGAGTGGTGCTGATATTCAGGTGGTGACATTGCCTGTAGCTGCAATTCCGCGTGCCAGAGTGATGAATGATACTCGTGGGGTATTAAAAGCGATTATTGATAATAAAACCCAACGTATATTAGGGGCATCACTGCTGTGTGTTGACTCCCACGAGATGATTAATATAGTGAAAATGGTGATGGATGCCGGGCTGCCTTATAGCATATTACGCGATCAGATATTTACTCATCCGTCGATGAGCGAATCACTCAATGATCTATTTTCATTAGTCAAATAAACTCAAAATCAGACGCCAGAACAAATATTCTGGCGTCTCAGAGAAAAGAATCTTATTAATTCTCTGTTACTCTATAAATTCTTAATCACTTCATTGATGGTATTTTATATGTTTAAAAAATCCGTTTTATTTGCAACACTATTATCTGGCGTTATGGCATTTTCCACCAATGCAGATGATAAAATAATTCTGAAACATATCAGCGTCTCGTCAGTATCAGCATCACCGACAGTTCTGGAGGATGCCATTGCTGATATAGCCAGAAAATATAATGCTTCATCCTGGAAAGTCACATCGATGCGAATTGATAATAATTCAACCGCAACAGCAGTATTGTATAAATAAGGATGTTCACAATGGAAAAATACCTGCACCTGTTAAGTCGGGGAGATAAAATTGGCCTGACATTGATTCGTCTGAGTATTGCGATTGTTTTTATGTGGATTGGGTTATTAAAGTTTGTCCCTTACGAGGCAGACAGCATTACACCATTCGTCGCAAACAGTCCACTAATGTCGTTCTTTTATGAACACCCGGAAGACTATAAACAGTATCTGACTCACGAAGGCGAATACAAACCAGAAGCAAGGGCATGGCAATCGGCCAATAATACCTATGGTTTTTCCAACGGTCTTGGCGTCGTGGAGGTGATTATTGCTCTGCTGGTTTTGGCTAATCCTGTCAATCGCTGGTTAGGTTTATTGGGAGGGCTGATGGCATTTACCACACCGTTGGTAACACTCTCATTTTTAATCACCACCCCGGAGGCATGGGTACCCGCATTGGGTGACGCTCATCATGGTTTCCCTTATTTATCTGGTGCTGGTCGCCTGGTATTGAAAGATACTCTGATGCTGGCAGGTGCTGTCATGATAATGGCAGATTCGGCGCGGGAAATTCTTAAACAACGCAGTAATGAATCCAGTTCAACGTTAAAAACTGAATATTGATAATCCGAACACTGTCTGTTGTTCACTTTTTCAGGCATCAGGCTTTCCTTGCTAATGGGTGAAGCCTGACGCCATATTACCGGAGATATGACAGAGTGAAGATCAATATCACTCCCCTGTTAAAAGATTCTTGTCGTCTCAGGTAAAATACATGATTAATATCAATCATGCATTTTTACAGCAAGACAACCACGAACAAATTCAGGATTAAAATGTTTTACCGACTCCCCAACATAACCCAAATCAAGCGAACTAATTTGTGCCATTTCTTTCTCTGTCAGTGAGAAATCCCAGATAGCAAAATTTTCTTCGATACGCTGTTGATGTGTCGATTTCGGAATAACGACCACTCCCCGTTGAATATTCCAACGCAGAATGACCTGAGAAATCGATTTTTGATGGGCATCTGCAATACTCTGAAGCAGATTATTTTCAAAGGGTTTATGTCGTCCACCACCTAACGGAGCCCATGCTTCAGGCTGCACGTTATAATACTTCATGGTTGCCAGCGCCTCTGGTTGGGCAAAATAGGGATGCAACTCGACCTGGTTGACCATCGGTTTAACTCTTACCGTTTCACAAAAGTTCGCCAGAACATGAGGGTAGAAATTGGAAACCCCAATCGCTTTTAATTTGCCCTCTTCATAGGCATCTTCGAGTGCACGCCACGCACTGAAATAATCGCGCATGGCCTGGTGCAATAAATAGAGATCGAAGTATTCCAGTCCCGATTTTTTTAATGATGCTTCAATACCTGCTGCTGCAATATCCTGATTCACCATATCCTGCACCCACAATTTAGACGTTATAAATAACTCTTCTCGGGTACATAAACCTTCAGATATGGCTTCACGAACGGCTTCACCGACGGCATCTTCATTACCGTATACCGCTGCAGTGTCGATGAGTCGATAACCCGTGCGGATAGCATTCAACACTGACTGTTTGCACACGTCTTTATCGGTAACCTGAAAAACACCAAATCCCATCATCGGCATTTTCAGATTGTTACTTAATACGGAAAATTCCACTGTCAGTCCCTCCATTAGGTATGAACAATGAGTCTACGTTAAAACGTAACCTCAAATTAGTATGTGGATTTTGATATCACTTATGCAAAAAATTCATTAATAATGTAGGACTGAAACCTCTCTATTTTCGGGGACAACGAAGCAGACGCTACCAGTGCTTTTGCCTTCGCCCTTGCTGTTTTTGATACACTTAGGGCCCAGGGCATAACGAAAATGTGCGATATGACAAAGAATTAACGGAGAATGTGATGATCAGGCAGAAGATTCTACAGCAGCTCCTGGAGTGGATTGAGTGCAATCTCGAACACCCTATTTCAATCGAAGATATCGCACAGAAATCTGGCTACAGCAGACGCAACATCCAGCTTCTGTTCCGAAATTTCATGCATGTGCCTTTGGGAGAATACATTCGCAAACGAAGGCTTTGTCGTGCCGCCATTCTTGTCCGGCTCTCCGCGAAATCTATGCTTGATATTGCACTCTCTTTGCATTTTGACTCACAGCAGTCATTCAGCCGCGAATTTAAAAAGTTATTCGGCTGCTCTCCCCGTGAATACCGCCACCGTGATTATTGGGATCTCGCAAATATCTTCCCTTCTTTTTTAATACGTCAACAGCAAAAGACGGAGTGTAGATTAGTCAACTTTCCTGAGACACCTATTTTTGGCAATTCATTTAAATATGACATTGAAGTGTCGAATAAATCACCGGATGAAGAAGTCAAACTGCGACGTCATCATTTAGCCAGATGTATGAAGAGTTTTAAGACGGATATCTATTTCGTCTCCACATTCGAACCGTCAACAAAATCGGTCGATTTGCTCACAGTTGAAACTTTTGCCGGTACGGTATGCAAACAAACCGATTCAGAGATGTCGAAAGAGTGGACAATTAACCGAGGACTGTATGCCTCTTTCCGCTATGAAGGTGAGTGGGAGCACTACCCTGAATGGGCGCGAAACCTCTATCTGATGGAATTACCCGCCAGGGGGTTAGCCAGAGTGAACGGCAGTGATATTGAGCGGTTTTATTACAATGAAGATTTCGTAGAAAAGGATAGCAATGATGTTGTTTGCGAAATTTTTATCCCCGTTCGTCCGGTTTAGTTGTCGCTATATCTAAATGAATATATAACGAGACTACTGTCAGGAAATTCAATAAATAATGGCGTTGAATATGTCAACGCCATTAATGTTTATTAGAATGCTACTTTCATATTCTTAAAATTATTTCATCGCCTCCTCGTCCTTTGCCGTATCGGCATCCACCGCGGTAATGGTCACCGTCACTGGCTTCATTTCGTACCCGCCATACGTCAGGGCGTTAAATGTGAACGTATAGACACCAGGCTTGCTGGTACTAAATTTACGCGTGATTTTTCCGCTCACGAAATGGTCATTTTTCGACGGCAGGAATTGATAATCCTTCTCCGTCACTCCTTCCGGAGCCTCAATGTCGACCCACACATTCCCCCCAACAGGGTTATTTGCCGAGAACAGGGTAACCGTCATTGTTGCGGTCTGTACCCCATCCGCCACCAGAGAAGTCACATCAGATGATGCGGCGAGCACCGCGTTTTTATCATCCGCGACGAATTTAGATTCAGCAGTTTTCGTCGATTCCTGACCGTTGGCCTGTTCCACTTTCGCCGTGAGTGTATATTTCGCTGCGACAGTGGTCGTGGCGGTGAAAATAGCCTGCCCTTGCTCATTAGTTTTCGCCGTCCCATCGGGATCCAGAGCTAAATTTGCCGGGCTAGCAGTCAGCGTCACCTCGCTATCTTTCAACAGGTTGTTATTGGCATCAGTCACCGTAACTTTATACGTCTGTTTGGCTTTGCCATCCGCCAGTGCATAGTTGCCAATCACCTCAATACCGGAGACGGTTGCGGTCGCCTTATCGGCCACAAACGTTATAGTCTGCGCATCCGAAGGCTGGTCATTTCCTGCCGATGCCGTGATCTCATACGTTCCGGCAGTCACTGAAACCACCTGCAACTCTGCTTTCCCCTCATCGTTGGCTTTCACCCAGACATTATCGCCTGTAAGCGGCTTGACACCCCGGGGCAGATTAAAGGTCACCAGGCTCCCTGGAACAGGGTTACCATTTTTATCCTCAACGGTCGCCGTCAGCGTAAAGGCATCTTTGCCGTTTGCCACTTTTTGAACGGCGGTGTCTACCTGCAGGTTTGCCTGACCGGTGCTGGCATCCGCGTTAAATTTCACCGTGACCGTCTTCTGAGCACCATTCACCGAAGCGGAAATATTGTGTTCTCCCGCAACCGTTGACATAAGCTCAATATCCGCTTTACCTGCCGCATTGGTTGTTACTGTATTCCCCGTCTTGCTCGTCACACCCTGCGGTAAAGTCAGCGTAACTTCTTGCCCCTGCAACGGGTTACCATAGCTGTCCACGACGGTCAAGGTTACCTGGTTAGCAGACTGTCCATTTGCCAGTTGGTTATTCATCTTCACCGCCATATCACTGATCACTGCCCGGGAAGCGTCGCCTGCAACATTCAGCACCAGTGGCTGAGCAACGGCATTTTGGCCGTTCACTCGCGGCATCACAGACAACTGACCCGCGGCAGATCCCAGCGTTAAGGTCGCCACGTAGACCCCATTACCTTTCTCTGTCCAGTTTCCTGCTGAAGGACGCTCACTCCCCGTGCTGGCGGCACCGCTAAACACTGGTGCATCTGGCTTCAGCCCGGTGACCGGGTTCCCGTACGCATCCTTCACGGTGAAGGTGAGTTCCGTCGTCGTTTTAACCGTTGGAGTCTTATTGTCCGCAACAAGCGTAGAGTTAGCTGATGACATATCTCCAGCGATGACCGTCAACTGCGCGGCTTCGGTGGCTGCTGGCTGGCCGTTGAAGAGAGGCATGACGCGAAGCTCGCCCGTCTTTCTGCCTGTAGTCAACGTAGCAACATAGGAACCGTCACCTTTTTCGGTCCAACTGGAAACGGTCGCCCCTTCAGAGGCGGTCCCCGTCAAACTTGCCGACAACGAAAGACCACTGATAGCGTTGCCATGTGCATCTTTTGCAATAAGCGTCACGGTTGTGCTTTCGCCGGCTTTTACGTGATCTTCTGCGACGGAGACTTTCGACTGGTTTGAAGATAACGCATCAGCCACCACGGTTACTTTTGCCGCGTTTGCTGCCGCATCCTGTCCATTTAGCTTCGGCATAACTTCTAATTCACCCGCCGTAGAGCCGAGAGTAATTTGCGCAGTCCACGTCCCATCACCATTATTTGTCCAGCCCGATGCCGTAGAACCTACAGCAGCGGCACCCGCTAATGACGGTGCATCCGGATTGAGGCCTGTTACAGGGTTGTCATTGGCATCTTTTGCCGTCCAGATTGCCGTAACTGTACCGCCGACCACCGGTTTATCAGGATTCAGGGTGATGGACGAATGTGCTGCATCAAGCGGCCCGGCAACAAACTTCAGCGTTTGTTGTAATGTGCCCAGCTGATACTGCTCGCTGAAGGCACGCACAACAACGTTTCCGGCACGGGTCGAAGAAACCGTGGCGCTGTAAACCCCTGGTTTTATTTCCGAAATGGCACCAACGGTAACACCATTAGTGTCTTGCGGAACAAGTCGCAGGCGGCTGGCTTCTCCCGTCACCGGATTACCCTCGGAGTCCACCGCAGTCAGCGTCAGCGTGTAGGCTTGCTGACCATCAGCAACCACGTCACCTGACGGCTCGTTAGCGCTCAGGGTGGAGTTTGCCACATCCATCATCGTGGCCCGCAGTTCTGCAGTGACGGTTTTGCTCATGCCATCAACGCTAACAGTAATCGTTGCCTCACATGACTGCGTTCCGGTAGTAAAGACAGACTGATACACCCCTGCTTCAGTTTCGGTGAACTCACCCAGTGTTGGCTTTGCCTGTGATTTAGTGGCCTTCAGAGAACGAGTCACAATATTTCCAGCCGGTTTGAAAGTTAGTTCAGTCTTGATCTGATCTTTCATGCCCGTGACTGGCTGACCCTCGGCGTCGCGCAGAGACAGCACCAGCGGCTTTTGCTCATTACCGTTAGCAAGCATTTGAATACGGCTCTGACCGTCAAGCGTTAACGCCGTACGATCGGCGTTCATACCAGCTCCGCTAATAACCACTTCTGTCTGCACACGTTTCGAGGCATTGCCTTTGTTATCGTAGGCAATCGCTGAAACCGCATAATAATTGTCTTTGCCTGCCTGATAAGCCGGGAGCGTCACTTGCCACTGATTGCCCTGCCCCGTAATTTTTCCGCCTGCGGCCAGCAAAGACGGCGCTTCCCATTGCACATTTTTCAGACCGTGAGTTGCTTTGCTGACCACAAGCCCCAGGGAAACCGTCTGGCCGCCCTTGCCTTCAATACGCTCAGGCAGAGCAATACGGATCACTTCAGATTTGCGATACTCAAGAACGATATTGTTATTACGCTCAACCAGGTCATAGCGGCTGCCTGCCAGCATTCGACGCTCGCGAATACTGTCTGTATCGAGTTGTTTTTCCAGAGGTTCGCCAATCCGATAATTAACTTCCAGGCCAAAGCGAGTGTCATTCTCACCACTCTTGCCCTGCTTATGCCCGGCGCTCAGTGTCAGAAGAGGCACTGGTGTATAGGTTACCTCGGCAGAAATAGCATGCGGGTCTTTCTGGCGTTTATCTTTACCAAACAGCCCGACTTCATCACCATAATACTGCTCATACATCAGGCTTGCGCCAAGCTGCGGCCAGGCAGGTAAATAGCCCTCAGCACGAATATCCCAGCCATTCGCCGGGCGTTCCTGATAATCCTCAACATCCGGTGATTTTTTCCAGCCAGAAGCCCGGATATAACCATTGGCGCTCAGTTTCAAATAATCACGCCAGTATTCCGCACCAACACCAATGCGGGTATGACTACGGGATAAATCATGATCGATAAAAGTATTCACCCCCGCCATCCAGTCATTTTCTGAAAAATGACGCCAGCCAAAACCAATATTTGACTGAGTACGATCGTCGGTACGATGTATTGCCCCCTGAGTGAACAACATATTTGTCGGTGTATCATAAATCGGATAAAGCATTTCCAGCGAAGAATCCTTCAGCGAGAAATCTTTATCGACATTCAGTTTGACGCGCGCAGTACCGTATTTCCCGAGCCACTCCTGAATTTCCTGGTTAGCTTTAGCGGTGGCCATTCCGGTAATAAAGTTACGTGTCGCATCGCTATCTGGCTGACTGCTTAAAAATGTCCCGGCATTTGCGGCAAACGACGCGACATTTTTCTCCACATTATTATCAGCAGCTACTGTGGTATTTTCCATGCTCAAACGTGGCTGAACCGTATGCTGCGCACGTGCTGCCATTACTGGCGTAAAGGTGACAGCGAGTGGAAAAAGAACCTGAACAGAGATATTTGCCCACGCCACGCAGCGGGCCAGAACTGAATAACGAAATCGTGGTTGTTTATGACCTGTTTTATAACGTGACATTGAGATAATTTCCTGATGAACGAATTAACGAACATAGGCAGACACAAATAATGGCGTCTGCTTGTCAGAAAAACCGGGAATTTCCCGGTTTCCTTTTCCGCAGAAAAGGAAATACCTTTATGTAAGAAAGTACACCGCCACCTAATATATCCAGTGTCTGTAGCCACTCATCAGGTGGTTGGGCGCGGGATTATATTTTTATTTATGGGTAAAAATTTAGATTTTTGTGCAAGTTATTAAATAGATACTTAAGTTATATTTCTTACTCTGCGGGCAGTGAATAATTCATTATTAAGAGTGAATAATAATGACCCGTCTTTAATTAACTGCTATTGGGAGTACGTCGAAGTGAGTATATACGCCAGGATAAACCAATATATTTTTTATGGACATTCATTTATATTCATCGGACTGTAAATTCCGGGGATATCGAACTTGCACGACTAATCTCAACCCTCAAACAGATTTATGAATTTTGTTCATAACCCCTGACAAATCCTGCCGTCTAATCGAGCTTTTCCCTTTACGTTATGCTTCTCATGAACGATAATGGAAGGATAACACCATGCAAAAAGTAAAACTGAACAACGGTATTGAAATGCCCCTGTTGGGCTTTGGTGTATTTCAGATGACCGATGCCGCCGAATGCGAAAGAGCGGTCATTGACGCTATTAACAGCGGTTATCGACTGATTGACACCGCCGCCTCTTATCAAAATGAAATCCAGGTCGGAAACGCACTGAAACAAAGCGGTATCGCCCGTAACGAACTCTTTGTCACCACGAAACTCTGGTTGCAGGATACCAGTTACGAAGGGGCCAAAGCCCAGTTCGAACGCTCTCTGAATCGACTGCAACTTGATTACGTTGACCTGTACTTGATTCACCAGCCATATGGCGATGTCCACGGAGCCTGGCGTGCCATGGAAGAGCTGCAACAGGCCGGTAAAATTCGCGCTATTGGCGTCAGTAACTTCCATCCTGACCGACTGGCTGACCTTATCGCCTTTAATAACGTCGTTCCGGCGGTAAACCAGGTTGAAGTTAACCCTTTCAATCAGCAGCTACAGGCCGTTCCCTGGATGCAAAGTCGTGGCATTCAGCCAGAAGCCTGGGCACCGTTTGCGGAAGGGAAAAATGGTCTGTTCCAGCATCCTGTTCTCACGGCAATTGGCGAGAAGTATGGCAAAAGCGTGGGCCAGGTTGTTCTGCGCTGGATCTACCAACGAGGCATTGTTTCACTGGCAAAATCAGTGCGAAAAGAACGCATGGAAGAGAACATCAACATTCTCGATTTTGAACTCAGCCCTGAAGATATGCTGCAAATTACCGCCCTGGATACCGCAACCAGCGCGTTCTTCTCTCACCGCGATCCCGCAATGGTGGAATGGCTGACTGGCCGCAAACTTGATGTTTAAGCCGCGATAAAAGAGGTATTCATTCAATGCAAAAACGTTATCTGGGTAAATCCGGACTCGAAGTCTCCGCCCTTGGGCTCGGTTGCATGGGCTTAAGCCACGGCTACGGCCCGGCGACCGATACCCGTCAGGCTATCGAACTTATTCGTGCTGCGGTTGAACGTGGTGTCACCTTCTTCGATACCGCCGAAGTGTATGGTCCGTATCTGAATGAAGAAGTGGTCGGCGAAGCCTTAAAACCGTTTCGTGACCGCGTGGTAATTGCCACTAAATTCGGTTTTACCTTCGGCGATGATAATAAGCAGCAGATTTTAAACAGCCGTCCGGAACATATCCGTGAAGCCGTTGAAGGATCATTACGTCGTCTGAAAACAGATGTTATTGACCTGCTGTATCAACACCGTGTTGATCCGGATGTTCCTATTGAAGATGTTGCAGGAACGGTGAAAGACCTCATCGCAGAAGGTAAGGTCAAACATTTCGGTCTGTCTGAAGCAGGAGCACAAACCATTCGTCGTGCACATGCGGTACAACCTGTCACCGCCCTGCAAAGCGAATATTCCATGTGGTGGCGTGAGCCTGAACAGGAAATTCTGCCGTTGCTGGAGGAACTGGGAATTGGTTTTGTCCCCTTCAGCCCACTAGGTAAAGGTTTCCTGACAGGGGCGATTAAGCCGGGAACCACTTTCGGCAAAGATGATTACCGCAGCACCGTACCGCGTTTCGCAACACAAGCCATTGAAGCCAATGAAAAACTGGTCACCTTGTTAGGTGAACTGGCTGCGGAGAAAGGGGTAACGTCTGCACAAATCGCACTGGCATGGCTATTAGCACAAAAGCCGTGGATTGTTCCCATCCCTGGCACCACTAAACTGAACCGGCTGGAAGAAAACCTGGCCGCTGCTGACATTGTTCTTTCGCAGAAAGATACGCAGCAGATAACCGAGGCGCTGGAAACAATTAAAATCGTCGGTGAACGTTACTCGCCTGAACATCAGGCACGCGTAGGCCGCTAATACCCAAACGGGTCCAGGATAAAGGACCCGTTATTCGGTGTAGCGAAGCGCATCGATCAACAGCGCAAAAGCTGGCGGATGCTGCTTGCGGCTGGGGTAGTAAAGATAATACCCAGGAAAAGTTGGACACCACTCCTGTAACACCTGAATAAGCTTGCCTGACTTTATATACTCCTGAACCATGTCTTCAGGGACACAAGCGATCCCAAACCCTGATAAGGCGGCATCAATTCTTTCTGGCAACGGACTACACGTCAGCTGCCCATCAACCTTAACGCGAAGCGGTTTCCCTTCTCGCTCGAACTCCCAGTGGTAAAGCCCACCGGCAGTTGGCAAACGCATGTTGATGCAGCGATGATTTTGTAGCTCGTGAGGCGTTTCAGGCGCAGGGTTTGCAGCAAAATACGCCGGAGCTCCCACCACAGCCATCCGCATATCTGGTCCAATCCTGACTGCAACCATATCTTTATCAACATTTTCACCCAGTCGTATCCCGGCATCAAAACGGCCTTCAACAATATCGACAAAACCGTTATCCACCACCAGTTCGACATTGATTTCGGGATACTCTCTGAGAAAAGGTTTTAGCTTCGGCCAGACCAGACTTCGCGCGGCATGTTCCCCGGCAGATAACCGAATATTCCCGGAGGGCGTGCCGTTCAATTGAATAAGTGATTCCAGTTCCTGTTCAAGCTCGTCAATACGCGGTTCAAGGCAGGCAATGATTCTCTCCCCCGCTTCTGTGGGAGCCACACTGCGGGTAGTTCGTGTCAGGAGGCGGATATTGAGCCTTTCCTCCAGAGCCTTCATTGCATGGCTAAGTGCAGACTGAGAGACGCCGAGTTTGCCCGCTGCTTTGGTAAAACTTCGCTCTCTTGCCACCACAAGAAAGATTTGCAGTTCGTTGAAGTTTTCTTTGAGCATTGGCGATTTCCTTGTAGAAGCATCCTCTTCACAGACACTCATGAAGAGGGGCATAGATGCTATTATTTTAACCACATTATTAGTAACAATGATAATCTGGCTGTATCGAAAATAATTCTAAACTTTCAGGAGATTTATTATGAATAAACGTATCCTCACGATTGCGCCATTCTTCTTACCGATATTCTGACACACATCATTAACTTTCTATTTTTACTCTTTTCTCCACCATAAAATCAATAAAAGCACGAACTTTAGAAGGCATTCTCACCCGTGATGAAACATAAATATAAAATCCAGGAAATGAAACAGCCCAATCCTCAAGAATCGGCTGTAACTTGCCCGCATTGATATGTTCAGCGATTGCAAAATCCAGATGTTGAATGATACCCGTTCCATTCAGCGCCATTCGTATCATGCTTTCGTCATCATTAGAAATATACTTACCTGAAACCTCTATTTCGAACTCTTCATTACCCCCCGCAACATTAGAAAACTCCCATGCAGAGAGTGCACCGCTACTTTTATGCCGCAACCGAAGGCAATTATGGTTACTCAGTTCCTGAGGCGTTTCAGGAATACCGTGTTCTTTTAAATAATCTGGCGATGCCACAGTAACCAGTTTAATAAGCGGAGAAACAGGAATGGCCGTCATATGCTCATCCAGTCCTTGCTCAAGACGTATGCCCACATCACAGCCGTCCGCAATAATGTTAGATAAACCGTCATCCATAATGAGTTCTATCTTTGTTTTGGGATAACGAGTAAGAAACTCGCCAATATGAGGCTCAACAAGCATCCGTGCTGCAACACGGGAGGAATTTATTCTCAACAGGCCTGTAGGTTCAAGTTGGGTATCACCAACATCTTTCAAAGCATCATCAATTTGCCCCAAAGCCGACACCAGCACTTCATACAGACGCTGTCCTTCCTCAGTAAGCGACATATTGCGGGTCGTACGGTATATCAGCTTGGTGTTAAGACGTTCCTCAAGAGATTTTAAATTCTGGGACAATGCGGCCCGCGTAATACCCATTTCAGAAGCGGCTCTGGAAAAACTGCCGGCACGAACAATCAGCGCAAACCAGGCAAGAGAAGGCAAAATTGAAGGCTCTATTTTCATCATTGTAAACCTTAACTTAACACTGTGATAGATATTAGACCATTGATGATAACCAATACAAGTCATACTATTACGCCGTTCTCGATATGAACACAAATGCCAGTTGCGGATAATAGAAATGATATTTAAATCTGTTTAGGCAAATCCCCGGAGCTTGAAATGAAAACTGTTTCGATAAAACACACTTACTGGGATATAGCTGCTGATATCTATTTCCCTGACGATTTTAATAGTGAAAAAAAGTATCCTGCCATTATCAGCGCCCATCCAATTGGAAGCTGCAAAGAACAGACATCGGGTAGTGTGTATGGTGCCGCCCTGGCAAAAGCTGGCTTTATCGTCATTGCTTTTGATGCCAGTTTTCAGGGAAGCAGCGGTGGAGAACCGCGTTATCTGGAAGATCCAACAATGCGAGTAAAAGACTTCAGCATTGTCGTTGATTACCTTACCACCTTACCTTACGTTGATGCCGGGCGTATTGGTGTACTGGGTATTTGTGGTGGAGGTGGATATGCCATTAATGCCGCAATGACAGAACGTCGGATTAAAGCCATTGGTACTGTCACGGGTGCAAACTACGGGCGTCTTATGCGTGAGGGATTTACAGCGTTTAATCCTATCGGAGCACTCGAAGCAATGGCGCAACAAAGAACAGACGAAGCTAACGGCGCAAAACTTCGCGTAGATGATTTGCTCCCTTCTTCTCCGGAAGCAGCTCTTGAAGCGGGATTAACAGAAATAGACCTTTTTGAAGCAACAGAATATTATCGTTCGCCACGAGGCTGTGCACCTAATGGGGTAAATCGTTCGCTATTCTCACATCAGACTGTTGCCGTGGGTTGGGATGCATTTCATCTTGCAGAAGTGCTGTTAACTCAACCAATAATGGTTGTGGTGGGCGATAGAGTGGGCGCATTTGGTGCCTACCGTGACGGCTGCGAAATTATTGGCCGCGCTGCCTCAAAACATAAAGAGCTGGTCGTGGTTGAAGGTTATTCACATTACGACCTGTATGATAAGCCAGAACCTGTGAAACAGGCACTCGACAAATTAATTCCTTTTTATAAAACACATTTGTAATAATCTTACAGGGAGATTCCTTATCTCCCTGACATTTATCCTTTATTGACTACACAACAATAATAAAATTACTCAAAAAGAAATTTCATTAAAGAAACAAAAAAGCAGCAACTCAATTATTAAGATTATTAGAAACCCTTTGAAGGAATTATAAATAAAGCCATAAATCTTGGTTCCAAAGCTGGCAACAACTAACCAGTTAAAACATACGCATCAAAATCAGATAAACATTTGAGGTATTGTTATGACAAATAAACACCCATCATTGTTTTCTCCTTTTATGCTGACAGAAAAAATAAAGCTACGTAATCGTATCGTTATGGCTCCTATGACGACCTGGTCAGCGAATCCTGATGGAACCATCTCTGAGCAAGAACTCGAATTTTATAAACGTCGCTCACAAAATGTTGGTTTAGTAATAACAGGATGTACCTATGTCACGCCAAGCGGCATTGGGTTTACTCATGAATTTGCCGCGTATGACGACCGTTTCATTAACAGCCTTGAAAAGTTAGCAGCGGCAGCCAAAAGTGGCGGTGCTCCGGCTATTTTGCAGATTTTCCACGCCGGTAATAAAGCCATCCCGGAGCTTGTACCAAATAACGATGTTATTAGTGCCAGCGCATCAAGCGTAAAATCTGGTGACTTTATGAATAGAGTGGTACAAAGCAGGGAAATGACTGAAAACGAAATTCAGGAAACCATTAGAGCATTCGGAGATGTCACAAAAAGGGCGATTAAAGCAGGTTTTGATGGCGTTGAACTTCATGGTGCGCACGGATTCCTTCTACAGAATTTCTTCTCCCCTCTATTTAACCAGCGTAATGACCGATGGGGAGGAGATCTCGAAGGACGTATGCGCTTCCCGCTGGCCGTATTACAGGAAGTAAAAAATGTAGTCTATGAATATGCGATAAAGCCCTTTGCCATCGGTTACAGAATATCTCCTGAAGAATCTGCAACAGGGGGGCTGCGGATAGAGGATACTTATAAACTCCTTGATCGGCTCATTTCATCCGGTATTTCGTATATACATACCTCGCTGGTCAGTATTAACGATAGCTACCCTGTTGAGTCGCCAAATGGCCCCCGAACTATTGAATTGATTTTAAATCATATTGCAGGCAGAGTGCCGGTAATCGCCGCAGGTAAAATACGCACACCGTCTCAGGCTCAAGAAGCAATTTCCGCTGGCCTGCCACTTGTTGCGATCGGTAAAGGGCTGGTGATAAATCCAGAATGGGTGACTTTAGCTGAATCAGGTAGAAGCCATGAAATTCAAACAACCCTTAATCCACAACTTGTTCCTGAATTAACCATTCCGGATAAACTATGGGATCAAATTCAGGCATCTAGAGGAACTGGCTGGTTTCCGTTAATGGATTAAATATCTATTACTCTCCCGAGAGTAAAACTATCAAATCAATGAGTAACCGATACAGCCTCACAAATTCTTTCAGATAATTAACCCGTCACTGCGGCACGTTCTCTCATAAGGCGTGCCTGCAGTGTAATCCAGTATGTATCCGGCATAGTTGACGGTTTAATAAAGCTCAATTCCTCGCCCAGGTTACCAACAACGATATCTTGTATAACACCCCAGGAGATACGACATTATGATGAGATGAGGTATGCTCCTCAGCGCCAATCAACGCCAGGACTGGGCCAGTCTTGAGATCAGACTCATTCCCGGAACTGACTTCAGGCGACATATATCAATGACGTTGGGGCAATAAAAGATAGCCGATGTAATACATCTATTCAAATTTGTGATACATGTCAAAAAATTGGTTGACCAAACTCGTTATTTATATAAGGGCACTTACGAAGTGCGCTCTTTTTTAAAGCGAGGAAGTACCAATGAAAGAGAATAAAGTACAACAAATCAGTCATAAACTGATTAATATCGTTGTTTTTGTCGCAATTGTAGAATACGCCTATTTATTTCTCCATTTCTATTAATAACGGCAGTAAACTGTTCACTGCAGTGATATTTAAAATATGCATCCTCTCCCTTTTTGTAAGTAATTATTATATCCGTGGGAGAGGAATACACGCTGTCAAGTAATCAATCAAACTGCGATAAATCATCGGCCAGTAAAGTGGAGATAGCCTCCATTCTCGAAAAATTCATACTCTCAGCGAAACCATCATCAATCACTCATCCAGGCGTTTATGGGAGCGTCGCCAATGGCTGCTAACAATGCCAGACTTCCCCGTTGCGGAAATTCCACATCCCACAAATGGTCACAGTGATTGGGTGTTGAAATGATCCGGATGAGCATGTATCTTTACGGTTATGTTATAACATAACAGGTAAAAATGATGAAGCCCAATATCCATCCTGAGTATCGTACTGTGGTGTTCCACGACACCAGTGTTGATGAGTACTTTAAAATCGGCTCGACTATCAAAACAGACCGTGAGATTGAGCTGGATGGCGTAACGTATCCGTACGTAACAATTGATGTCTCTTCTAAATCGCACCCGTTCTATACAGGGAAGCTGAGAACAGTGGCATCAGAAGGAAATGTTGCACGATTCACCCAACGTTTTGGTCGTTTTGTTAGCACGAAAAAGGGGGCATGATGAAAGTCCTTAACTCTCTGCGTACCGCAAAAGAACGCCATCCAGACTGTCAGATTGTGAAGCGAAAAGGACGGCTATATGTGATTTGTAAATCTAATCCACGTTTTAAGGCCGTTCAGGGTCGTAAGAAAAAACGTTGATTCAAAATTCGACGAATTAACGATATTTGTCTGATTAATAATCAGACCGGATTAATGTTGGTGTATTTATTACACCAGCATTAATTTTCCTGAGGATGTATCTTCCTGTTCATTTAAGGTCAACTGCCTGACGTTTCTCTCCGAATATTCCATTATATTAATGTTGACTTGTTGACCAGGTGCGCCCTGTATGCTGGCATCAACTCTCTTTTAGACTGAACACGCCACTCAGTTTCCTCCCTTTGCGACGCAGCCTGCATTTACACTCAAACGGTTAAGATGATAAATGTGGTAAATCTGTTGGTACTGACATAAAAACGTTTACGCCACAGGAACGGCCTGATCCACCGGTAACCCCATCGCCGACGTTCGAGTGCCAGTTAGAGTAACGCGCACAGATGACTGAATGCAGTGCCCTGGCAAAGAGGCCATCGTTCCTGTGACAACTGGCAGTCTTCGTTTAACTTCACTTAATTTGGCTCTTAGGGGGCTTACCGGACAGATGACGTACTTACACCTGTTTAATTTTTCATCACTTATTGGGATGAACACCCATAACCATTTTGTGCGGCATGTTAATCCATTAAAACACCTTACTGATTGGCAAATCATCTTTAATTATGACTCATGATAGTTTTATATTCTATTTCTTATCATTTAAACTTGTTTTTTTACTAGTCCATTACACAACACATTAAGACTATTCCTAACACCTCAGGGCAAAGTTCCTGGCTAATATAAAATGCAAGTAAGAATTGAACGTTATATTGCCAATAACCTTATGAAACTGAATGTCTTTTTCTTCTTATCAAAAAAGCAATATTTTCATTTTTTGTAAATATTGACTTAACCATGGAATTCCTTTTCTGTTCACATATTGACACTCATCAGGAAAAAAAACATAAATTTAAACCTAATCGAAATAATTAAAACTTAATCTCGTTTAACCTATATTGATATGTGCTACGTATCTTATTTACTTCCGATTTACTAAAGAAACTGAATGTACCTGTAAAAATTACAGGTTTGGAAAGTAGTGACATGGCAAAATGATTACAGCAGGGACTATGAGGTTAAAAACCATATGGAATGTCAAAACCGTTCTGATAAATACATCTGGTCTCCCCATGACGCCTACTTCTATAAAGGACTATCTGAACTGATTGTGGATATCGACAGATTAATTTATCTATCGCTGGAGAAAATCAGAAAAGATTTCGTGTTTATCAATCTCAATACGGATTCTTTAACTGAGTTTATAAACCGTGATAATGAGTGGTTATCCGCGGTAAAGGGGAAACAGGTCGTATTGATTGCGGCCAGAAAGTCAGAAGCCTTAGCAAATTATTGGTATTACAACAGCAATATTAGGGGCGTGGTATACGCTGGACTGAGTCGTGATATTAGAAAAGAACTGGCCTATGTGATTAATGGCAGGTTCCTGAGAAAAGATATTAAGAAAGATAAAATCACTGACCGGGAAATGGAAATTATCCGCATGACGGCTCAGGGAATGCTGCCTAAATCGATTGCCAGAATTGAAAATTGTAGTGTGAAGACAGTGTATACCCATCGGCGTAATGCTGAGGCCAAGCTGTACTCAAAAATATATAAGTTGGTTCCGTAAACTCCAGGCAAGTTAGTTTTAAAAAATGACTCACAGGGACATCACGTCCTCAATTCAACTCGGGAAGAAAAGCAATGAAAAAAAAGGTTCTGGCAATAGCTCTGGTAACGGTGTTTACCGGCATGGGTGTGGCGCAGGCTGCTGACGTAACAGCTCAGGCTGTAGCGACCTGGTCAGCAACAGCCAAAAAAGACACCACCAGTAAGCTGGTTGTGACGCCACTCGGTAGTCTGGCGTTCCAGTATGCCGAAGGCATTAAAGGTTTTAACTCACAGAAAGGTCTATTTGACGTAGCTATCGAGGGTGACTCAACGGCTACCGCCTTTAAACTGACCTCACGTCTTATCACCAACACCTTAACCCAGTTGGATACCTCAGGTTCCACACTGAATGTGGGCGTTGATTATAACGGCGCGGCAGTCGAAAAAACTGGCGATACCGTGATGATCGATACCGCCAACGGCGTACTGGGCGGCAACCTTAGCCCACTGGCTAACGGTTACAATGCCAGCAATCGTACCACCGCACAGGATGGTTTCACTTTCTCCATCATCAGCGGCACCACCAATGGTACCACCGCAGTAACCGATTACAGCACTCTACCGGAAGGCATCTGGAGCGGCGACGTTAGCGTACAGTTCGACGCTACCTGGACCAGTTAATCTCTCTGATGTACCAGCAGGGGTACCCCCCTGCTTTATTCCTGGACGGAATTGTTATGAAAAAGCACCTTCTGCCTCTCGCTCTGCTGTTTTCCGGAATATCTCCGGCCCAGGCGCTGGATGTCGGCGATATATCATCGTTTATGAACAGTGACAGCAGCACGCTGAGCAAAACGATCCAAAACAGTACCGACAGTGGCCGCCTCATCAATATCCGTCTCGAACGGCTCTCTTCACCGCTTGACGACGGGCAGGTTATCGCAATGGACAAGCCGGATGAGTTGCTACTCACTCCCGCTAGCTTGCTGCTACCCGCCCAAGCCAGCGAAGTGATCCGCTTCTTCTATAAGGGACCAGCAGATGAAAAAGAGCGCTACTACCGCATTGTCTGGTTCGATCAGGCCCTCAGTGATGCGCAGCGCGATAATGCCAACCGCAGCGCTGTAGCCACTGCTTCCGCCCGCATCGGCACCATTCTGGTCGTCGCCCCCCGCCAGGCGAACTACCGCTTTCAGTACGCCAACGGCTCCCTGACGAATACAGGAAATGCGACGCTGCGGATCCTCGCCTACGGCCCCTGCCTGAAAGCCGCCAATGGTAAGGAGTGTAAAGAGAATTACTACCTGATGCCGGGTAAGTCGCGTCGTTTTACCCGCGTGGATACGGCGGATAACAAAGGACGGGTTGCACTTTGGCAGGGTGATAAGTTCATTCCCGTGAAATAGATAGCTGTGCAGATGGATAACGACAATGCCTTTACGACGGTTCTCCCCAGGACTGAAAGCCCAGTTTGCCTTCGGCATGGTCTTTTTGTTCGTTCAGCCCGATGCCAGCGCTGCTGACATAAGTGCGCAGCAAATCGGTGGGGTGATTATTCCGCAGGCCTTCAGTCAGGCGCTTCAGGACGGCATGAGCGTCCCGCTCTATATTCATCTTGCCGGTAGCCAGGGTCGCCAGGACGATCAGCGAATCGGCAGCGCTTTTATCTGGTTGGATGATGGACAGCTACGCATCCGGAAAATACAGCTGGAAGAGAGTGAAGATAACGCCAGTGTCAGCGAACAAACTCGACAGCAGCTGATGGCTCTGGCCAACGCCCCGTTCAATGAGGCCCTTACCATCCCCCTGACTGACAACGCGCAGCTGGATCTCAGCTTGCGCCAACTGCTGCTGCAGCTGGTGGTCAAGCGCGAAGCGCTGGGCACCGTACTACGCTCACGTAGCGAAGACATCGGGCAGTCCAGTGTTAACACCCTCAGCAGTAATCTGAGCTATAACTTCGGCGTCTATAACAACCAGTTGCGTAACGGCGGGAGCAACACATCCAGCTATCTGTCGCTGAATAACGTTACTGCGCTGCGCGAACATCATGTGGTGCTCGACGGCTCGCTGTACGGGATCGGTAGCGGTCAACAGGACAGTGAATTATATAAAGCGATGTATGAACGCGATTTTGCCGGTCACCGATTTGCCGGTGGAATGCTCGACACCTGGAACTTGCAGTCCTTAGGGCCGATGACCGCCATTTCAGCAGGGAAGATTTACGGCCTTTCCTGGGGAAACCAGGCCAGCTCCACCATCTTCGACAGCAGCCAGTCGGCCACGCCAGTGATCGCCTTTTTACCGGCGGCGGGCGAAGTACATCTCACCCGTGATGGGCGGCTACTAAGCGTTCAGAACTTCACTATGGGCAATCATGAAGTGGATACCCGGGGTCTACCGTACGGGATTTACGATGTGGAAGTTGAGGTCATCGTTAACGGTCGCGTGTTCAGCAAACGCACCCAGCGGGTCAATAAGCTGTTTAGCCGGGGGCGCGGCGTCGGTGCACCACTGGCGTGGCAGATATGGGGCGGTAGCTTTCATATGGATCGCTGGTCGGAAAACGGGAAAAAGACGCGACCAGCTAAAGAGAGCTGGCTGGCAGGTGCTTCGACCTCCGGCTCACTGAGTACGCTTAGCTGGGCGGCAACGGGATATGGATACGATAATCAGGCCGTGGGTGAAACCCGTCTGACGCTGCCGCTTGGGGGGGCGATCAACGTTAACCTGCAAAATATGCTGGCCAGTGACAGCTCATGGAGCAGCATCGGCAGCATCAGCGCCACTCTACCGGGAGGCTTTAGTTCGCTGTGGGTTAATCAGGAAAAAACCCGCATTGGCAATCAATTGCGACGTAGCGATGCCGACAACCGTGCAATCGGCGGCACACTCAACCTGAACTCACTGTGGTCGAAGCTGGGTACGTTCAGCATCAGCTACAATGATGACCGCCGCTACAACAGCCATTATTACACGGCAGATTACTATCAAAGTGTCTACAGCGGTACCTTTGGTTCGCTTGGCCTGCGGGCCGGTATTCAGCGCTATAACAACGGCGACAGCAGCGCCAATACAGGGAAATATATCGCTCTCGATCTCTCGCTACCACTGGGCAACTGGTTTAGCGCAGGGATGACCCATCAAAACGGCTACACCATGGCAAACCTGTCAGCACGCAAACAGTTTGATGAAGGAACCATTCGCACTGTTGGTGCCAATCTGTCACGAGCCATCTCCGGCGATACCGGTGATGACAAAACCCTCAGCGGTGGGGCGTATGCACAGTTCGACGCTCGTTACGCCAGCGGAACGCTGAACGTCAATAGCGCGGCGGACGGCTACATCAATACCAATTTGACCGCCAACGGCAGCGTCGGCTGGCAAGGTAAAAACATCGCTGCCAGCGGGCGGACCGATGGCAATGCTGGGGTGATATTCGACACTGGCCTAGAGAACGATGGTCAGATCAGCGCCAAAATCAACGGGCGGATTTTCCCGCTTAACGGCAAGCGTAACTATCTCCCGCTCTCTCCCTATGGAAGATATGAGGTGGAGTTACAGAACAGCAAAAACTCACTCGACAGTTACGATATCGTCAGCGGTCGCAAAAGCCATCTGACTCTCTATCCAGGCAATGTCGCTGTCATTGAGCCAGAGGTGAAGCAGATGGTTACCGTCTCCGGTCGTATCCGTGCGGAAGACGGCACACTGCTGGCTAACGCACGGATTAACAACCATATCGGCCGAACCCGAACCGATGAAAACGGCGAGTTTGTCATGGACGTGGACAAGAAATACCCCACTATCGATTTTCGCTACAGTGGCAATAAAACCTGCGAAGTGGCACTGGAACTCAACCAGGCGCGCGGTGCCGTCTGGGTCGGTGATGTGGTCTGCAGCGGTCTCTCATCGTGGGCGGCGGTGACGCAGACAGGAGAAGAGAATGAGAGTTAACCTACTGATAGCGATGATAATCTTTGCGCTAATCTGGCCTGCAGCCGCGCTCAGAGCGGCAGTGAGCAAAACAACCTGGGCGGATGCTCCGGCACGCGAGTTTGTGTTTGTCGAAAACAACTCAGACGACAACTTTTTCGTCACTCCTGGCGGGGCGCTGGATCCGCGCCTGACCGGTGCCAACCGCTGGACCGGTTTAAAATACAATGGTTCAGGAACCATCTATCAGCAAAGCCTCGGCTACATTGATAACGGTTACAACACCGGCCTTTATACCAACTGGAAGTTTGATATGTGGCTGGAAAATTCACCAGTTTCATCTCCTTTAACTGGCTTGCGCTGCATCAACTGGTACGCTGGGTGTAATATGACCACCAGTCTTATCCTGCCGCAAACCACCGACGCCAGTGGATTTTATGGCGCGACGGTGACCAGCGGCGGCGCGAAGTGGATGCACGGCATGTTGTCAGACGCGTTTTACCAGTATCTGCAACAAATGCCCGTCGGCAGCAGCTTTACAATGACCATCAATGCCTGCCAGACCTCTGTGAACTATGACGCCAGCAGCGGCGCACGCTGTAAGGATCAGGCCTCCGGCAACTGGTATGTTCGCAACGTCACCCATACGAAAGCAGCAAATCTACGGTTGATAAATACCCACTCGCTGGCGGAGGTGTTTATCAACAGCGACGGAGTACCGACTCTGGGCGAAGGGAACGCCGACTGCCGGACGCAAACCATCGGCAGCCGTTCAGGATTAAGTTGTAAGATGGTTAACTATACCCTGCAAACAAACGGACTCAGCAACACCTCAATCCATATCTTCCCGGCGATCGCCAACTCGTCGTTAGCCTCGGCCGTCGGGGCGTACGATATGCAGTTCAGTCTGAATGGCAGTTCATGGAAACCGGTGAGCAATACTGCCTATTACTACACCTTCAACGAGATGAAGAGCGCAGACTCGATCTATGTTTTCTTCTCGAGCAACTTCTTTAAACAGATGGTGAACCTCGGGATCAGCGATATCAACACCAAAGATCTGTTCAACTTTCGCTTTCAGAACACCACATCACCGGAGTCTGGCTGGTATGAATTTTCTACCTCCAACACGCTGATTATCAAACCCCGTGATTTCAGCATCAGTATTATCTCCGATGAATATACTCAGACACCGTCGCGGGAGGGATATGTCGGCAGCGGCGAGTCGGCACTCGATTTCGGCTATATCGTAACCACCAGCGGTAAAACAGCTGCCGACGAAGTGCTGATCAAGGTGACCGGACCCGCGCAGGTGATTGGCGGGCGCTCCTATTGTGTCTTCAGCTCCGATGATGGTAAGGCGAAAGTACCGTTCCCGGCGACGCTTTCCTTTATTACCCGCAGCGGAGCTACAAAAACCTACGATGCCGGGTGCGATGATAGCTGGCGGGATATGACCGATGCGCTGTGGCTGACCACACCGTGGACTGATACCTCTGGCGAAGTGGGGCAGATGGATAAGACCACAGTCAAATTTTCGATTCCAATGGATAACGCCATTTCGCTGCGTACGGTAGATGATAACGGCTGGTTTGGCGAAGTCAGCGCTTCAGGAGAGATTCATGTTCAGGCGACGTGGCGTAACATTAACTAAGGCCCTGCTGACAGTGGTCTGTATGCTGGCGGCACCTTTGACACAGGCGATTTCGGTCGGCAATCTGACTTTTTCACTGCCGTCCGAGACTGACTTTGTCAGCAAACGTGTAGTGAATAACAACAAAAGCGCACGGATATACCGTATTGCCATCAGTGCTATTGATAGCCCGGGCAGCAGTGAATTGCGCACCCGACCGGTGGATGGTGAACTGCTTTTCGCCCCCCGCCAGCTGGCGTTGCAGGCTGGTGAGAGCGAGTATTTTAAATTTTACTATCATGGTCCACGGGATAACCGCGAGCGCTACTACCGGGTCTCATTTCGCGAGGTCCCCACTCGTAACCTGACAAAACGCAGCCCTACCGGCGGTGAGGTCAGCACGGAGCCGGTGGTGGTGATGGATACCATTCTGGTAGTACGACCACGTCAGGTTCAGTTTAAATGGTCCTTCGACCAGGTGACAGGAACGGTAAGTAACACTGGCAACACATGGTTTAAGCTACTGATTAAGCCAGGATGTGATTCGACCGAAGAGGAAGGCGATGCCTGGTATCTACGTCCGGGAGAGGTGGTTCATCAGCCTGAGTTACGTCAGCCGGGGAATCATTATCTGGTCTATAACGACAAATTCATTAAGATTAGCGATTCCTGTCCGGCTAAGCCCCCTTCGGCGGACTAAGACTTATCCATCGGTCAAGGGAAGAACTCCACCTCAGAGACTCAAAAATCGTTTAAATAATGTGGAAGCGATCGTCAATGTCACCTGTAACGATGGGCTTTCTCATATGTACACCATAGTGTTCAGGAGACGCGGAAAGGTACCAGGCAGCCTGCTAACGAGTGGTTTATTCACGAATTAGTACGTAAAATCGGTAACGGCTGGAAATCATTCAATACTCACACTATCGAAAGTTCCCCAGCCAACCGCGGTACGTTCTTACATACGATGTACCGCTGTTCTCTTTACGATTTATAGCTGTACTGGTGAATTATGAGCAATCTGAATCCATGCATGACGTGTGGTGCCTGTTGTGCATTTTTCCGCGTCTCTTTTTACTGGGCCGAAGCCGACGATGCTGGCGGTACCATTCCCGCCAGGCTCACTGAACAAATATCCCCTTTTCACCGATGCATGAGCGGTACCAATCAGAAAAACCCCCGATGTATTGCCCTTGCAGGAACACCGGGCAAAAATGCCTGCTGCACGATATATAAAAATCGATCGTCCACGTGCAGAGAATTCGCCATGTCTGGTGAGAACGGAGTCGTCAATGAGGCTTGCAATCGTGCAAGAGCTAAATACGGGCTGACACCGTTATAAATATGCAATAATTAATTGCACTGCCCCGCCAGCTATAATCGCGGGGCTTCGTTTTTCAGGGATAACAAAACCCGAAACTTCTTCCATCTGCCAGCAACAATGCCTCTTCCTCTATAGTGTTCTCCGGATCTACAGCATCCTGAAGTAGCGCGATGTACTCACGGGCTATCTGCTTCAGAAAGTAAAAAGCAATGTTTTTAACCTATAAAAATGGCGCTGCATTTGCGCCATTTTTATTATTCAATGCATTATCTGTTTGAGCCTAAAGGGATCTCAGGGTCTGGCTCATGAGTAATTCTGTTTCGTAAATCTCTGCGAATAATTTCAATGGACCAGAACCAGACTAAATGTCCAAAAATTTCAGAAACATTCTCATACCACGGGAGATCAAACAGAGGTGGCGTCAGTCCCATGAGAGGGAATGAAATCATATGAACAAAAAGTTGGGCTAAAGCACCTGCCAGTAAGCCCTGCCAGAGTTTAATTTTTGGAAATACTTCAGCGACCACACAATAACCGACAGCAAACACTATCGAAAAGATAATGTGCGTAACACCAACCCAGTTAAAGACATGCCCGGCAAAGGTATAAACAGCCGCATTGGGATCTGTCAGCCCCAACCAGTCTCGAAGAAAAATATACGGAGGATTGAGAAAATTACGGGAGCAATCAATTTGCCCAGCAGCCCTGATTAATGATTCCGGGCCACACGCTGCATTAAACATATCCACCGGGCTACGTGGCGGCAATGGAACTTCAGCCCCCCACTTCACAAATGCGGAAACAACGCCAGCAATCAGCCCAATGAATGCAGCAAGACCATAACGTCTGCGGTTCGGTGGAGTTTGTTCAAATATATTCATATCTACCCTGCTTGTACCATTATGTTATACACCTCTTCAGGAGTATTCATAAAATAAGACAAATGTAAAGAACTGTATTGTTTTGTATAATGCAATGGTGACTAATCGCCAATGAATATAAGCACCATCATTTCTCCCTATTTTTATATTAAAAGTGACAACGATTTACAGGGTGATGCTGAGCTGACAATCACAGGTTTCCTTATCGGTTTTTGCATCGCACAACTAAAGCAATAAACTAGCTCCCGTCATCGGCGAATATGAATTAATTAGCCGGGCTCATAGCTGCATTCGCGTTTTAAGAATAATCCTCCTGCTCTCACCGACTATGCTTAACGTTTAAAAAAGTATCAGCACTCTCGCAACGCACTCTTATTTTCCCCTTTAGAATACCGGAGGCCTGGTATGAGCAACCAAGGCGAATACCCCGAAGATAATCGGGTTGGGAAGCACGAGCCGCACGATTTTAGTTTGACCCGTCGCGATCTGATTAAAGTCAGCGCCGCAACGGCGGCGACCGCCGTGGTTTATCCTCATTCTACGCTTGCGGCAAGCGTTCCGGCAGCTACACCCGCGCCAGAGATAATGCCCCTGACACTTAAGGTGAACGGCAAAACCGAGCAGTTGGACGTTGATACCCGAACCACGCTACTGGACGCTTTGCGTGAAAATCTGCATCTGATCGGTACCAAGAAAGGTTGCGATCACGGACAGTGCGGAGCCTGTACCGTGCTGGTCAATGGTCGAAGGCTTAATGCCTGCCTGACGCTTGCAGTCATGCATCAGGGGGCCGAGATCACCACCATTGAAGGCCTGGGTTCACCAGACCATCTTCATCCTATGCAGGCGGCCTTTATCAGACATGATGGCTTCCAGTGCGGCTACTGCACCTCCGGGCAAATTTGCTCATCAGTAGCGGTGCTAAAAGAGATTCAGGACGGCATTCCCAGTCACGTCACGGTCGATTTGGTTTCCCCTCCAGAAAGAACTGCCGATGAGATCCGTGAACGTATGAGCGGCAACATCTGTCGCTGTGGTGCATACGCTAACATCCTTGCCGCCATTGAAGACGCTGCGGGGGAGATAAAATCATGAAGGCGTTTACCTATGAACGTGTGAACACCCCTGCCGAGGCGGCACTTAGTGCTCAGCGCGTACCCGGCGCAAAATTTATCGCGGGCGGGACCAATCTGCTGGACCTGATGAAGCTGGAAATTGAAACGCCCCCCCACCTTATCGATGTGAACGGGCTCGGGCTCGATAAGATTGAAGTGACCGACGCGGGTGGGCTGCGCATCGGCGCACTGGTACGGAACACCGACCTGGCGGCTCACGAGCGCGTGCGTCGTGATTATGCGGTACTCTCCCGCGCCCTGCTCGCTGGCGCGTCTGGTCAGTTACGTAATCAGGCAACCACCGCAGGTAATCTGCTCCAGCGCACGCGCTGCCCCTATTTTTACGACACCAATCAGCCCTGCAATAAGCGCCTGCCCGGGAGCGGCTGCGCGGCACTTGAAGGCTTTAGCCGTCAGCACGCGGTGGTAGGCGTAAGCGAAGCCTGCATTGCCACCCATCCGAGCGATATGGCGGTCGCAATGCGGTTGCTGGATGCGGTAGTGGAAACCATCACGCCGGAGGGAAAGACTCGCAGTATCACACTGGCTGATTTTTATCACCCTCCGGGAAAAACGCCGCACATTGAAACCGCCCTGCTTCCCGGTGAGCTTATCGTTGCGGTGGCATTACCTCCGCCGCTCGGCGGAAAACATATCTACCGCAAGGTGCGCGATCGCGCCTCCTACGCCTTTGCCCTGGTATCGGTCGCGGCGATTATTCAGCCTGACGGCAGCGGGCGCGTCGCGCTGGGCGGAGTAGCACATAAGCCCTGGCGCATTGAGGCTGCGGATGCTCAGCTATCCCAGGGGGCGCAGGCCGTGTATGACGCGCTGTTCGCCAGCGCCCATCCCACCGCTGAAAACACCTTTAAACTCCTGTTGGCGAAGCGAACGCTTGCCTCCGTACTGGCTGAAGCGAGGGCACTGGCATGAAATTTGATAAACCCGCAGGGGAAAACCCGATCGATCAGCTGAAGGTTGTCGGTCGTCCCCATGACCGCATCGACGGACCGCTGAAAACTACCGGCACGGCACGCTACGCCTACGAATGGCATGAAGAAGCCCCCAACGCCGCCTATGGTTATATCGTCAGTTCCGCCATTGCCAAAGGACGCCTCACCGCCCTTGATACGGACGCCGCGCAAAAAGCGCCGGGCGTACTGGCTGTCATTACCGCCAGTAACGCTGGGGCACTCGGCAAAGGCGACAAAAACACCGCCAGGCTGTTAGGCGGCCCCACTATTGAGCACTATCATCAGGCCATTGCGCTGGTAGTGGCTGAGACCTTCGAACAGGCGCGAGCGGCGGCCTCGCTGGTGCAGGCGCACTATCGCCGTAATAAAGGAGCTTACTCCCTGGCGGACGAGAAACAGGCCGTCAGTCAGCCGCCGGAAGACACGCCCGATAAAAATGTTGGTGACTTTGACGGGGCTTTCACCTCCGCTGCGGTAAAGATTGATGCTACCTACACGACCCCGGACCAGAGCCATATGGCGATGGAGCCGCATGCCTCGATGGCCGTCTGGGATGGGAATAAGCTTACCCTCTGGACCTCAAATCAGATGATTGACTGGTGCCGCACCGATCTGGCAAAAACGCTGAAAGTGCCCGTGGAGAATGTGCGTATTATCTCCCCGTATATCGGCGGAGGGTTTGGCGGCAAGCTGTTCCTGAGAAGCGATGCGCTGCTGGCGGCCCTCGCCGCCCGTGCGGTGAAACGTCCGGTTAAAGTGATGCTCCCCCGCCCCACTATTCCCAATAACACCACGCACCGCCCCGCCACCCTTCAGCACTTGCGTATCGGTACTGACCAGAGCGGGAAAATCACCGCTATCTCACATGAAAGCTGGTCCGGAAACCTGCCCGGTGGCACGCCGGAAACGGCGGTACAGCAAAGCGAATTACTCTACGCAGGGGCAAACCGTCATACCGGCCTGCGGCTCGCCACGCTTGATTTGCCGGAAGGGAACGCCATGCGTGCGCCCGGCGAAGCCCCCGGTCTGATGGCGCTCGAAATCGCGATCGACGAACTGGCGGAAAAAGCGGGCATCGATCCCGTCGAGTTTCGCATCCTGAATGACACTCAGGTTGACCCCGCCGACCCGACGCGCCGCTTCTCTCGCCGTCAGCTTATCGAGTGCTTGCGCACCGGAGCGGATAAATTTGGCTGGAAGCTGCGCAACGCCACACCCGGACAGGTACGCGACGGGGAGTGGCTAGTCGGCCACGGTGTTGCGGCGGGCTTTCGCAATAATCTGCTGGAAAAATCGGGTGCGCGGGTTCACCTAGAACAAAACGGCACCGTTACCGTGGAAACGGACATGACCGATATTGGCACTGGCAGCTACACCATTCTGGCCCAGACGGCAGCGGAAATGCTTGGCGTACCGCTGGAGCAGGTTGCGGTTCACCTCGGCGATTCCAGTTTCCCGGTTTCTGCGGGTTCTGGTGGACAATGGGGCGCGAATACCTCCACCTCCGGCGTTTACGCCGCCTGTGTGAAGCTTCGCGAAATGATTGCCTCGGCAGTCGGGTTTGATCCTGAGCAGTCGCAGTTTGCCGACGGCAAGATTACCAACGGTACCCGAAGCGCCATGCTACATGAGGCCACCGCAGGCGGCAGACTGACAGCGGAAGAGAGCATTGAATTCGGAACACTGAGCAAGGAGTACCAGCAGTCGACCTTTGCCGGGCATTTTGTGGAGGTCGGCGTGCATAGCGCGACGGGAGAAGTTCGGGTCCGGCGTATGCTCGCTGTGTGTGCTGCAGGACGCATCCTGAATCCGAAAACTGCACGCAGCCAGGTCATTGGCGCAATGACTATGGGCATGGGTGCGGCACTGATGGAGGAGCTGGCGGTGGATAACCGTTTGGGCTACTTCGTTAATCACGATATGGCGGGGTATGAGGTGCCGGTCCATGCGGATATCCCAAAACAGGAGGTGATTTTCCTGGATGATACCGACCCCATCTCCTCCCCGATGAAGGCCAAAGGTGTCGGTGAGCTGGGCCTGTGCGGCGTGAGCGCGGCTATCGCCAACGCGGTGTATAACGCCACCGGTATTCGGGTACGGGATTATCCCATCACTCTGGATAAGCTGCTCGATAAACTGCCGGATGTGGTTTAAGGAGGAACAATGTCATACTCGCTTTTTGACAAAGACGAGCACTGGCATAAGCCAGAGCAGGCGTTTCTCACCGATGACCACCGGACCATTCTGCGCTTCGCCGTAGAGGCGCTAATGTCCGGTAAAGGAGCGGTGCTGGTGACGCTGGTGGAAATACGCGGCGGCGCGGCGCGCCCGCTCGGGGCTCAGATGGTGGTGCGCGAAGATGGTCGTTACTGCGGTTTTGTCTCTGGCGGCTGCGTGGAGGCCGCTGCCGCTTTTGAAGCGCTGGAGATGATGGGCTCAGGCCGCGATCGCGAAATTCGCTATGGCGAAGGTTCGCCGTGGTTTGACATCGTTCTGCCCTGCGGCGGTGGGATCACGCTGACGCTCCATAAACTACGCTCGGCACAGCCTCTGCTCGCCGTGCTGAACCGCCTGGAACAGAGAAAACCGGCGGGTCTGCGCTACGATCCGCAAGCACAATCGCTGGTGTGCCTGCCCACGCAAACCCGGACAGGCTGGAATCTCAATGGCTTTGAGGTGGAGTTCAGGCCATGCGTCAGGCTGATGATTTACGGACGTTCTCTTGAGGCGCAGGCAACCGCGAGTCTTGCAGCAGCCACAGGCTATGACAGCCATATCTTCGATCTTTTTCCGGCCTCAGCCAGCGCTCAGGTCGATACCGATACGGCGGTCATTTTGCTGTGCCATGATCTCAACCGGGAGCTGCCAGTGTTGCAGGCCGCGCGAGAAGCAAAACCCTTTTATCTCGGCGCATTGGGCAGCTATCGAACCCACACTTTACGTCTGCAAAAGCTCCACGAGCTGGGATGGTCCAGGGAGGAGACAGCGCAAATCCGGGCACCCGTCGGGATATTCCCCAAAGCCCAGGATGCGCATACACTGGCCCTCTCCGTGCTGGCAGAAGTCGCCTCTGTACGTCTCCATCAGGATGAGGATTCATGCCTGCCCCCGTCGTCCTGATCCTTGCGGCCGGGCGTGGAGAGCGCTTTCTCGCCTCCGGGGGAAATACCCATAAATTAAGAGAAAAATCTGCAGTAGCCGTTTTAGAAAATCACCTAAATCGTTTAAAAGAGCACCCAACCCATAGTGGGCGCTCATCGCCTTGTGTAACTTATTCAGCAACGCGCGCCCTCGCCGGACTAAAGCGCACCGGCCTTCTGGCGTGCGGTAACAAAGGTCAGTACGCCAGCGCAAAGGAGCAGCACGCTACTCATAGCAAACGTGCTCTGCCAGCCAAGGCGGTCAAATACGATGCCTCCTGCTGTTGATCCAAGGGCGATGGAGAGCTGAATCACCGCGACCATGAGCCCGCCTCCGGCTTCGGCGTTGTCAGGCAACGTACGCGCAATCCATGTCCACCATCCGGTTGGCGCGGCGGTGGCCAGCATGCCCCAGAGTCCTAACAGCAGCGAGACCGTCCAGACGTGATGCCCGGTCAGCATCAGACCGATAGCAATGACGGCCATCAGTCCGGGTATGGCCATCAGCGTGGGGTAGAATTTTCTGTTGAGAAATGCCGAAACAACCAGCGTGCCAATAAAACCGGCCACGCCGATAATCAGCAAAATCGACGACAAGCCTAAGGAATTAACCCGTGTCACCGACTCCAGAAACGGGCGCACATAGGTGAATAGCGCAAACTGCCCCATGAAAAACAGGCCACAAGCTATCATGCCGACCACAACCATGCGGCGGCTAAATAAGCGGAATACCGCGCCACATGAAGTGTGGCTTTTATTCGCATCCATGCTTGGCAGGCTGATGCACTGCCAGATAAAGGCGACAACCGCGATGGGCACCAGGCACAAGAAAGCGCCTCGCCATCCGACCGTAGCCCCCAGATAGCTTCCCAGCGGTGCGGCCACGACCGTCGCCAGCGCATTACCGGCGTTGAAAATTGCCAGCGCACGCGTGACCTGATGCTGCGGCACCAGACGAATCGCCGTTGCCGCTGACATCGACCAGAATCCGCCAATAGCCACACCAATCATCGCACGACCGACCATATACATCAGATAACTGGAAGCCAGCGCAATAATAAGCCCCGATACGGCCATCAGAACCGTCATCCCCAGCAGCAGGAACTTACGATTCATCTTTCCAGCTAGCGTTGAAAGCGTCAGGCTGGTCAGAACCGCCAGCGCGCCGGAGATAGCAATCCCCTGCCCTGCAAGCCCCTCCGTCACGCCTAAATCGCGGGTAATCGGCGTGAGCAGGCTGACGGGCATAAATTCAGAAGCAATCAGCACAAACACGCACAGGGTCATGGCAAAAATACCGCCCCAGTATGCGTGCTGATGATGAGGTGATGGTGTTTGGCTTAGTGTCGACATAGTGAAATTTCACAAAGATCAGGATAAAAGCCACCAGCCTATGGCCGGTGGCTTTGCATCAATTCAGGAGAGGTTTTATTTCAGTTTGGTCTGGAAAAATTGTTCGAACTTCGCGAAAGGTATTTTTCCGGCCACGTTATCGTACAGGTCCACGTGATTTGCCCCTGGTACCACCACCAGCTCTTTGTCTTTACTGCCAACCGCCTTGTAAGCATCTTCAGCAAAATAGCGTGAATGCGCTTTCTCACCGGTCACAATCAGCGTCGGAATGGTGATTTCACTGGAGTAGCTCAACAGCGGCATATTCATAAATGACAGCGGCATCGTTGCCGTCCACGCCCCGGTAGAGTTAACGGAACGTTCGTGGAAGCCGCGCGGCATGCGATAGTAGTCAAAGAACTCTTTCAGTACCGGATGAGGATTTGCCGGCAGCGTTTCTGGCAGAATGCGCTCGCCCGCACTGACCTTGCCGTTGCTGTCGACATTAATATCATGACCACCGTGAGCGAACGTTCCGCTCTGCGCATCCTTCCAGCGCTGTTCATTCAGATATTGCAGAACAGCACGACGGTCGGCGGTAGAATAACGGTCTTCGCCATCCCCCACACCATGGCCCATCGCCCGGCTCATGTCATACATCACGCTGGTAGCAACCGCTTTAACGCGGGTATCCATCGCCACGTCGTTCAGCGCCATGCCGCCCCAGCCACAAATACCGAGCAGCCCGATACGGTTGCGATCTACCTCTTTTTGCAGCCCTAAGAAATCCACCGCCGCGCTGAAATCTTCAGTGTTGATATCCGGTGAGGCGACGTTTCGCGGATAGCCGCCGCTTTCCCCGGTGTAAGAAGGATCGAACGCCAGGGTAACAAACCCTCGTTCCGCCAGCGTCTGCGCATACAGGCCGCTGGATTGCTCTTTCACCGCGCCAAATGGCCCACTGACCGCAATCGCCGCCAGCTTGCGATCGCCACGGTCTTTAGGCAGGTAAAGATCGCCCACTAAGGTGATGCCATATCGGTTCGGGAACGAGACTTTACGGTGATCGACTTTCTGGCTCTCGGCGAACGTTTTATCCCATTTATCTGTCATGGACACAGGGGCATTAGGATTGGTTGAATCAGCATAACTCATTGTCGTGACTCCACTTAATGATGCGAAAAGCAGCATGGTCGGCATCGCGGTTTTTAGCGTGCGGGTGAAGGCTTTCATAAAAATCCCCATAAAAAACAACAGAGAGATACAGGTTTCCGACGGACAACGCTGCGGTGCTTTACTTTGATGGGGTCATTATAGTGAGCAGAATTAGTGCTGATTAGGGGGCGATTAATGCTAAGATTAATACCATATTGTTATAAATTAATGTGGAGATTGCCGGCATGAAGGGGGGATGTTTCAATGGCGAAAAGGGAGAACTACAACGAGCTGTACCTGTTTATGCAGGTGGTGCGGGAAGGCAGCTTTACCGCAGCGGCTCAGCGGCTGGGTCTTGCTCAGTCAGGAGTCAGCCGTTCTGTTCGCGAGCTTGAAGAAAGGCTGGGTGTCCAGCTGCTAGTGCGCACCACGCGTAAACTGTCGCTGACACAAGCAGGCGAGCAGCTCTACCAGAAGACGGCATCTGGATTTGAAATGTTAGATCTTGGGCTTGCCACGCTGGCGCACTATCGAGAGACGCCCTCCGGCACGGTGCGTATCAATGCCAGCCAGCACGCGATTGATAAATGCCTGCTGCCAAAGCTGGCGGTATTTAAACAGAGATATCCTGATATCCGGCTTGAACTGATAAATGAGAGCCGGTTCGTCGATATCATCGAGGAAAGATTCGATGCAGGTGTCCGCCTGGGGCCTGAAGTCGGCCAGGGTATGGTCGCGGTACGCATCACGCCCGATATGGAGATGGCAATTGTGGGGACTCCGGAACATTTTCGTCGCTATGGTTTTCCGCAAACCCCGGCGGATTTAAAGGCGCATCCCTGTATCGCCTATCAGTTTGCCGACGGCAGCGTATACCAGTGGGAACTCAATCAGGATGATAAAAAAATCACTCATCGCCCTGAAGGGCAATGGGCCTTATCCGACAGCTATATGGAAGCAGAAGCCGCCCGGCTGGGCCTCGGATTGGCCTATGTTCCTGTTGAACTGGTCGCGGATGATTTAGAACACGGTAAGCTTATCAGGGTGTTGCAGCGTTACAGCCTGCGAATGGAGGGATTGTTTCTCTATTACCCTCATCGCAACGTCTCCCCCGCCCTGCGGATGGTCATTGATACATTGAAAATCTGAACGTTAATAACGACCGACTCTTCACTGTGCAAAATTGTGTCAGGTAGTCCCTCTGCGTTCAATTCCAGGGTCTGCTTTGAGCGAGAAAGAGGGGACTATCCAGCAATGGAGATCACCCAAAAGAAAAAACCACCTGGCTCCCTCGACAACCTTCATCCGGGCATTTAGCCTCAATCAACATTTTTATATCTGTCAGGTTACTTCATTATGAAAACTGATCATCATCGTTGTTTTTGTTGCAATAGTAGAATACGCGTATTTATTCCTCCATCTCTATTAATAACGGCAATAAACTGTCCACTTCACTGATATTTAAAATATGTATCCTTTTCAAGCTGTTCAGCGGCGTAAGAAAAAGTATTAATTATGAATTCGATGATTTAACCATATCTGTCTGATTGGTAATCATCCGTGATTAATGCTGGTCTATTGATTACGCCTGCATTAACCGCTTAGGGATGTATTCTTCCTGTTGATATACAGCCCTCGAAAAAGAGAGAAAATAAAACTGTGTCCAATATTAATTTACCACTCCAGACCGAAGCATCGGTGGGATTAGCAGGACGACTGGTACAGAAGGATGGTATAGCGTCATTTGTCGGGCATTCCATTGCCATAATAATGACAATTTTGAATCAATAGACATGCTTCTTGATCATGTCTTAAAAATTAGACCATGAGCCTTACGAAGCATCATTTTTACTGACTGGTATTAACTTTGCTATCATATAAACTCTATTCTTAAAAAACGCGCCCAGAATTTTATATGATTTTCCTTGTTTTGCTGCCTGTAAAGAAATTTCTTTTTCAGTGCTGTCGATGGTTGAACCGACGGCAGTAATCGTTTTGGCGACGCTACTGAAGGATATTAAAGACAGTGTAACCACAACAATTAAAGAATAGATAATATTCATGCTAATTCTCCTGACAATTGAGAGGATGAGTTTTATATACAAAGGCATTAAATATGAGTCATGTTTACTCCCTGTGAAAATAATCTTACTGTAATTAAACCTTCATCTCCTTCGGAGTGAGCAATGCATAATATAATGCATCTTGCTATTCAAAACAGTGGATATAAATTTTCCTTCCGACCTATTTAATAAAACGTGAATATAAAAGTTATTCTTCAGTTTGCAGATGCAGTAGGTCTGATGGTAATTTCGGTTGTATCAACGCTTTCGGGAGATTCAATAATATGCCTTACAGCACGGGCAATATCCGCGGGTTGAAGTGCAACAGAACGGTAGGCGTCCATTGACTTCATGGTTTCCACATGGGTAATGGTTGAAGCCAGTTCACTTTCTACAACCCCAGGATTTACGCAGGTCACACGGATTTTCGAGCTTTCCTGCCGTAAGCCATCCGAAATAGCCCGTACTGCAAATTTTGACGCGCAATAGACTGCGCCTGTGGGCACAACAGAAAGGGCACCAATAGAACCAAGATTGATTATCTGACCGGAACCCTGTGCTTCCATCACCGGAAGTACAGCGCCAATTCCCCAAAGTACACCTTTGATATTCACGTCAATAGTGAGTTCCCATTCATCTTGTTTTCCTGCTGCAAGCGGTGAAAGCGGCATAACGCCCGCATTATTGATAAGAACATCAACTCGCCCCCAGCTATCCAGCGCTGCTTGCACGAAATCTGCCATGGACTGTCGGTCTGTGACATCCAACTTGCATTTTCAGAAATGGGAGGCTGGGAGTCTATCGAAATGGTTCGTCGATATGCTCACCTCGCGCCTAATCACCTTACCGAACACGCACGGCAAATAGACTCAGTCCTGAACCCATCGGTCCCAAATTTGTCCCAGTCAAAAAAAAAGGAAGGTACTAATTATGTGTAACTTATTGATTTAAATGGTGCCGATAATAGGAGTCGAACCTACGACCTTCGCATTACGAATGCGCTGCTCTACCAACTGAGCTATATCGGCCCTGAAAGGACATGTTCACGAACGTGAATCACGGTGGACAAGGTTAAAACTAACCGGGCGATGCGTCAATGGCCTTGTGAATCAAATGGCTACTTTTGCATCACCCGATTTTATTTACGCACGAATGGTGTAATCACCAATGCCGATCCACTTGTAAGTGGTCAGCGCTTCCAGCCCCATTGGGCCACGCGCGTGGAGTTTTTGTGTGCTTACCGCCACTTCCGCGCCCAGTCCAAACTGGCCGCCGTCGGTAAAACGCGTAGAGGCGTTAACGTAAACAGCGGATGAATCTACTTCATTAACAAAACGCTGGGCGTTGCGCATATCGCGGGTCAGGATCGAATCGGAGTGTTGTGTGCCGTGTTCACGAATATGAGCGATGGCATCGTCAAGATCGCTGACGATTTTGACGTTCAAATCTAATGACAGAAACTCATCGTCATACTCTTCAGCTTTAACAGCAACCACCTTCGCGGGACCTGCCTGCAATTGCGTCAGTGCGGTAGCATCGGCGTGTAACGTCACACCGCTTTCAGCCATCTGTTTGCTTAACACAGGCAGGAAGCTATCGGCGATGTTTTTATTCACCAGCAACGTTTCTACCGTATTACATGTGCTCGGACGCTGAGTTTTCGCGTTGACGATTACTTTCAGGGCTTCAGCGATCTCTGCACTTTCATCAACGTAAATATGGCATACGCCTATACCACCTGTGATCACCGGGATCGTCGACTGTTCGCGGCACAGTTTATGCAGGCCAGCGCCACCACGCGGGATCAGCATGTCGATGTATTTATCCATACGCAGCATTTCACTGACCAGCGCACGGTCAGGATTATCAATCGCCTGCACGGCACCCGCCGGTAAGCCGCAGGATTTCAGGGCGTCCTGAATCACCGCCACCGTTGCAGCGTTAGTGCGACAGGTTTCTTTGCCACCACGCAGGATCACTGCGTTACCGGTTTTCAGGCACAGGGAAGCAACATCAACCGTCACGTTCGGGCGCGCTTCATAAATCACGCCAATCACCCCCAGCGGTACGCGACGACGCTCAAGACGCAGGCCGCTGTCCAGTACGCCGCCATCGATTACCTGCCCCACCGGATCGGCAAGGTTACACACCTGGCGCACATCGTCAGCAATGCCTTTCAGCCGTGCGGGCGTCAGTGCCAGACGGTCAAGCATCGCTTCGCTAAGGCCATTGGCACGCGCGTCAGCAACATCCTGGGCGTTAGCGTTGAGGATGATTTCGCTTTGTGCTTCCAGTTCATCGGCGATTTTTTCCAGCACACGATTTTTTTCGCGGCTGGAGAGTTGCGCTAATTTATACGAGGCTTGCTTTGCGGCAATGCCCATTTGTTCCAGCATCGGCCAGCTCCTTAACGGGTAATCATGTCATCACGGTGAACGGCAACCGGGCCGTATTCATATCCCAGTATTGCATCAATTTCTTGCGAGTGGTGTCCGGCAATGCGGCGTAATGCATCGCTGTTGTAACGACTGACGCCGTGAGCGATATCGCGACCTTCGAGGTTGCAAATGCGGATGACTTCACCACGCGAGAAGTTGCCAGTCACGCTTTTAATACCTTTCGGCAACAGGGAGCTGCCGCGTTCAAGAATGGCGGCGGTTGCCCCTTCATCTACCGTGATTTCACCCGCAGGTGGTGCACCGAAAATCCAGCGTTTGCGGTTTTCAAGCGGAGTCGCCTGGGCATGGAACAACGTACCGACGGAGATGCCTTCCATCACATCACCAATAACGCCCGGCTTGCTGCCCGCGGCAATAATGGTGTCGATACCCGCACGGCAAGCCACGTCTGCGGCCTGCAATTTGGAACTCATGCCGCCAGTTCCGAGGCCTGAAACGCTGTCGCCAGCAATCGCGCGCAGTGCGTCATCAATGCCGTAAACATCTTTAATCAGTTCTGCCTGCGGATTGCTGCGCGGGTCAGCGGTATACAAACCTTTTTGATCGGTCAGCAGCAACAGTTTATCGGCACCCGCCAGAATCGCCGCCAGCGCAGAAAGATTGTCGTTATCGCCGACCTTAATCTCTGCAGTAGCGACAGCATCGTTCTCATTGATTACCGGAACGATATTGTTATCGAGCAACGCACGCAGGGTGTCGCGGGCGTTCAGGAAGCGTTCACGGTCTTCCATATCAGCACGGGTCAGCAGCATTTGCCCGACGTGAATGCCATAAATAGAAAACAGCTGTTCCCACAGTTGAATCAGTCGACTCTGCCCTACCGCCGCCAGCAGTTGTTTCGAGGCGATAGTCGCTGGCAGTTCCGGGTAACCCAGGTGCTCACGTCCGGCGGCGATCGCGCCCGACGTCACAATAACAATCCGATGCCCGGCGGCATGTAACTGCGCGCACTGGCGAACAAGTTCAACGATATGGGCACGGTTCAGACGGCGCGATCCGCCTGTTAGCACACTGGTGCCGAGTTTTACCACCAGCGTCTGGCTGTCACTCATGATTCTCTGCCATTCAATTTTAGGAAAAATGATATCAAACGAACGTTTTAGCAGGACTGTCGTCGGTTGCCAACCATCTGCGAGCAAAGCATGGTGTTTTGTTGCGCGGGATCAGCAAGCGTAGCGGCAGTTGTTTACGCTTTTATTACAGATTTAATAAATTACCACATTTTAAGAATATTATTAATCTGTAATATATCTTTAACAATCTCAGGTTAAAACTTTCCTGTTTTCAACGGGACTCTCCCGCTGAATATTCGCGCGTTAATTAATATCAGGAATGAAGATGAAAAAGAGCACTCTGGCATTAGTGGTGATGGGCATTGTGGCATCTGCATCCGTACAGGCCGCAGAAATATATAACAAAGACGGTAATAAACTGGATGTCTATGGCAAAGTTAAAGCCATGCATTATATGAGTGATAACGACAGTAAAGATGGCGACCAGAGTTATATCCGTTTTGGTTTTAAAGGCGAAACACAAATTAACGATCAACTGACGGGTTATGGTCGTTGGGAAGCAGAGTTTGCCGGTAATAAAGCGGAGAGTGATACTGCACAGCAAAAAACGCGTCTCGCTTTTGCCGGGTTGAAATATAAAGATTTGGGTTCTTTCGATTATGGTCGTAACCTGGGCGCGCTGTATGACGTGGAAGCCTGGACCGATATGTTCCCGGAATTTGGTGGCGACTCCTCGGCGCAGACCGACAACTTTATGACCAAACGCGCCAGCGGTCTGGCGACGTATCGGAACACCGACTTCTTCGGCGTTATCGATGGCCTGAACTTAACCCTGCAATATCAAGGGAAAAACGAAAACCGCGACGTTAAAAAGCAAAACGGCGATGGCTTCGGTACGTCATTGACATATGACTTTGGTGGCAGCGATTTCGCCATCAGTGGGGCCTATACCAACTCCGATCGCACTAACGAGCAGAACCTGCAAAGCCGTGGCACAGGCAAGCGTGCAGAAGCATGGGCAACAGGTCTGAAATACGATGCCAATAATATTTATCTGGCAACTTTCTATTCTGAAACACGCAAAATGACGCCAATAACTGGCGGCTTTGCCAATAAGACACAGAACTTTGAAGCGGTCGCCCAATACCAGTTTGACTTTGGTCTGCGTCCGTCGCTGGGTTATGTCTTATCGAAAGGGAAAGATATTGAAGGCATCGGTGATGAAGATCTGGTCAATTATATCGACGTCGGTGCTACATATTATTTCAACAAAAATATGTCAGCGTTTGTTGATTATAAAATCAACCAACTGGATAGCGATAATAAGCTGAACATCAATAATGATGATATTGTCGCGGTTGGTATGACCTATCAGTTTTAATGGATATTGCCGGATGTGATGCATCCGGCACATTTCACTCACGCCGTTAACTTCACCGGTTCATCACGAAAATCATCCGCCGGTTCCAGCTTCAGATTCAGCGTCGCCAGCAGCTCACGCAGCTTCTCGTGAAATTCACGCAGGGTGTGCTCCAGTCGTTCAACCACTTCGGCATCTTTTATCTGAACACTCGTCCAGTCGCCTGCTTTATCGAACAGACCAAACTGGTAACTGTAGGTAAAACGGGATTCCTGCGCTTCCAGTTCCATCCACCAGCCCCAGAACTCACGCACTTCCGGTGCCGGTTTCACGTTGACGCATACAGCCAGACAATCGAAAAAGAATCGATTATCTTCGCACTTACCTTCACGAATATACGGGCCTAGTGCGGTAAATTTTTTGATCAATCTGCTCTTCGGGTGTCCACTCGGTAACGTCATTGCAATCTCCTGTTGTGATGCAACTGTTTTACCAAATTGGCAAAATTTAGCAAATTTTTAACACAATCGTTTTTCAATCCAGTCTGTGATTTCCTGAAGGCCTTTGTCAAAATTCCGATACACCGGGTTAAATGGGATCTCTAATAATTTACCGTCAGCAGATGATGAGGTGATTAAGCGTGAGTCCTCTTCCGGGCTGAACGGATCGTTCTTCCAGTAGCCTGATAACATTGGCGTTGGGCAACGACGTCCCAGCAATCCTTGCACTTTTAATGAATAGCGATTCAACTCCACGCGTAACGCTTCGTCGGAAGCATCATGCATACCCAAACGACTCGCCAGAACGTCAAGATACATTTCCGGCACCTGTTGCTGGCACTTAAAATCACTCAACAGGGTATGAACTACCGGACCAAGACAGGCAACCGCTTTCAGACGCGGCGATTCAAGGTATGCCAGACGTACGGCAACGTTAGCGCCGAAACGGAAACCAAAGGCCGCGACGCGAGTGTGATCTACCCACGGTACGTTAGGCAGCGCCTTTAAGACGTGCTGATGCAACAGGCTGGAGTCCTGGGTGAGCTTCCATTTTGAAGAAAAGCCCACCGACGGCATATCAATAGTCAGCATCGCAATGCCGCGCGGCGCAAAATAACGTTCATACAGGCTGTAATAGTCCGTCTGCATCGCATCCAGACCACCACACATTAATACTGTCGGGAACGGGCCATCCCCTTTCGGCATATGCAAAAAGCCGGTGCTGGGCGCACCGCCGGGTACGGTAAACTCCATCTGCCGCATGGTGCCCGGCAGACGCTGGGCGGCCTCTTCATAGGCGCGGTTTGACAAAGCCTGCGCTTGCTCGGCCAGGTCATCTCCTTTTAGATGAGGATAGGCGGCAATGTTGTACAACGTAGCCGCATGCAGCCAGTGACGACCACTGAGTTGCGGATCTTCTTCTGCACAGGCTTTTTGTTGCCACACCATCGCCTGGGTGGCCCACTCATAAATCCAGTTGCCACCACGGTAGCCAATCACCGTATCGTATAAATCATCGTCGGTACGTTCGGCATCGCTCATCACAATACGTGCCTGGACGTCGAGGATTTCACGTGGGTCAATGCCGCGCCAGATCCACATCAGACGGTTAATCATGCGATACCAGTGAGGGATGGTTTTACCATCAAGGGCCGACTGCACAGGCGGTTGTGCGCCGTGATTAAAGCGGCGGACTAGCGTCGAGGTTTCAGGATGTTTAAAGCGGGGTTTGAACAGGGTTTCGCTCAGGTTTGCCTGTGTCATGGATGCAGCCTCCAGAATACTTACTGGAAACTATTGTAACCTGCCTGAAGTTAAAAAGAACAACGCCCGGCAGTGCCAGGCGTTGAAAAGATTAGCGACCGGAGATTGGCGGGACGAATACGACGCCCATATCCCACGGCTGTTCGATCCAGGTATCTTGCGGGATATCAACAACATAATCATCAACCAGCGGGCGACCAGCCGGTTTTGCGAAGATGGTGACAAAGTGCGCTTTTGGATACATTTCACGAATCGCAACCGCAGTACCACCGGTATCCACCAGGTCATCAATAACGATGAAGCCTTCGCCATCGCCTTCTGCGCGTTTCAGCACTTTAAGCTCGCGCTGGTTGTCGTGATCGTAGCTGGAAATACAAACGGTATCGACATGACGAATACCCAGTTCACGCGCCAGTAACGCACCCGGTACCAGACCGCCACGGCTTACGGCAATAATGCCTTTCCATTGTTCAGAAGGCATCAGTCGGCTTGCGAGTTTACGTGCATGGATCTGCAACATGTCCCAGGTGACGATGTATTTTTCGCTCATGTGAAGTGTCCCAGCCTGTTTATCTACGGCTTAAAAAGTGTTCGAGGGGAAAATAGGTTGCGCGAGATTATAGAGATCTGGCGCACTAAAAACCAGTATTTCACATGAGTCCGCGTCTTTTTACGCACTGCCTCTCCCTGACGCGGGATAAAGTGGTATTCTCAAACATATCTCGCAAGCCTGTCTTGTGTTGACAACATTTTCTGCTAACCCTGTGACCTGCAATACTGTTTTGCGGGTGATCGACAAGGAGACTTAACGTGTCTGAACTGTCTCAATTATCTCCACAGCCGCTGTGGGATATTTTTGCCAAAATCTGTTCTATTCCTCACCCGTCCTATCATGAAGAGCAACTCGCTGAATACATTGTTGGTTGGGCAAAAGAGAAAGGTTTCCATGTCGAACGCGATCAGGTAGGTAATATCCTGATTCGTAAACCTGCTACCGCAGGTATGGAAAATCGTAAACCGGTCGTCTTGCAGGCCCACCTCGATATGGTGCCACAGAAAAATAACGACACCGTGCATGACTTCACTAAAGATCCTATCCAGCCTTATATTGATGGCGAATGGGTTAAAGCGCGCGGCACCACGCTGGGTGCGGATAACGGCATTGGTATGGCGTCTGCGCTGGCGGTTCTGGCTGACGAAAACGTGGTTCACGGCCCGCTGGAAGTGCTGCTGACCATGACCGAAGAAGCCGGTATGGATGGTGCTTTTGGCTTACAGAGCAACTGGTTGCAGGCTGATATTCTGATTAACACCGACTCCGAAGAGGAAGGTGAAATCTACATGGGTTGCGCGGGGGGTATCGACTTCACCTCCAACCTGCATTTAGATCGTGAAGCGGTTCCAGCTGGTTTTGAAACCTTCAAGTTAACCTTAAAAGGCCTGAAAGGCGGTCACTCCGGCGGTGAAATCCACGTTGGCCTGGGTAATGCCAACAAACTGCTGGTGCGCTTCCTGGCGGGTCATGCAGAAGAGCTGGACCTGCGCCTTATCGATTTCAACGGTGGCACACTGCGTAACGCCATCCCGCGTGAAGCCTTTGCGACCATTGCTGTCGCAGCTGATAAAGTCGACGCCCTGAAATCTCTGGTGAATACCTATCAGGAGATCCTGAAAAACGAGCTGGCAGAGAAAGAGAAAAATCTGGCATTGCTGCTGGACTCTGTTGCGAACGATAAAGCTGCCCTGATTGCGAAATCTCGCGATACCTTTATTCGTCTGCTGAACGCCACCCCGAACGGTGTGATCCGCAATTCCGATGTGGCAAAAGGTGTGGTGGAAACCTCCCTGAACGTCGGTGTGGTGACCATGACTGACAATAACGTAGAAATTCACTGCCTGATCCGTTCTCTGATCGACAGCGGTAAAGACTACGTGGTGAGCATGCTGGATTCGCTGGGTAAACTGGCTGGCGCGAAAACCGAAGCGAAAGGCGCATATCCTGGCTGGCAGCCGGACGCTAATTCTCCGGTGATGCATCTGGTACGTGAAACTTATCAGCGTCTGTTCAACAAGACGCCGAACATCCAGATTATCCACGCGGGCCTGGAATGTGGTCTGTTCAAAAAACCGTATCCGGAAATGGACATGGTTTCTATCGGGCCAACAATCACCGGTCCACACTCTCCGGATGAGCAAGTTCACATCGAAAGCGTAGGCCATTACTGGACACTGCTGACTGAGCTGCTGAAAGAAATTCCGGCGAAGTAATTATTTGATTTGCTGCCGGATGGCGTTTAATCGCCTTCCGGCAGTTTCATCCTTCATTATCCTTCGATAAAAGCCATCCCTGTAAATGTCCGTCTCGGGTTGCCACGTTCAATCTGGTGATGGAACATTCGCCGCCGCGATTTCAGCACCGCGCTATTTTCCTGTTGCTGTTGTTCCAGCGTCCAGGCAATCAGCAATCGCGCCAGCCGCTTGTTAGCATGCCCAGAAACAAGTTTTTGCGCCCATGATGAGGCCGATACGGACTCGGACAAATCCACTGAATAGTGCCGCACCAACTTTCGCTTAATGCCCATGCGTTATCGCCATCCAGAGAAATCAGCGCCGAACGCAGCGTGTCAGAGTAGCGGCCCGTTTCTGTTTCCAGCACCGTTACCGCGACGTCTTGCCGGGTAAAAACGACCAACAGAGAATAACGCTGCGCCAATCGGGTAGCCGCGTCCGGGGTGTAAATCTGGCATCCCTACTACGCGCTGCATGTTGGGTAAATTTGCCGTGGTGTGTAATTGTTGAATCGCTAAACTCTCGATCCACAGGTCATCAGATGCGATGGTAAATACCGCATCGGATAAGGGACGAATATATTTGCCCATGTATCATTCCATTTATACTCGTCATACTTCAAGTTGCATGTACTGCGACTCGAATTATTTAGAGTATATAAATATAAAAATCAGGAAATGGCAGACGAATCCAGGGCAAGAAAAAAGAATTAATCCTGGAAAGGTCTGCAAAGAGTCATTGATAAAGGATTTGTCATGATTTACCTCCTTGCAGTTTGTGGAATAAGAAAACGCGCACATACCAGGCGGGCGTTATTTTCATTGCAAGCTGGATTTAATGTTGCGGTTTATATCGCATAGAAAAATTAGTAAACCACGCTCCCCTGCATTCAACGCGCTGCTGCTTAACTGTCTGAAAACCATAACGTTCAAAAAAGGGTTTTGCGGTTATGCTGGCGTCCACTGTAAGTTCGGATTCAGACTTAATCAAAGGTTTTAACAAAGCGCTGGCAACCCCACGGCGGGTGTATTCAGGGTCAACAAATAACATATCGATATAGTGTTCAACGCAGGTAATAAAGCCGACCAGTTTTGCATTAATGACTGCAACCCGCACTTGTGATTTCGCGAGTTTCTCCTTCCAGCGAGATTCGTCAATCTGCGCCCAGGCGGCAATTTGTTGTGGTGAATAATGCTGACTGGCGGTCATCGTAACCGCTCTAAGGAAAATAGCGCATAGTTGCTGAAAATCGCCAGGCTGATAGTTTCTTATTTGTATGTTATTCATAATATAAATTCAAAAACGCATGCGAAACGCTTCTGCCATTTTCCCAATTTTATGCATTTGGTTGTTATCTCGAGCCAGTTTATGAGGTTCAGGTTTCAGAATGGCAATGAGCAACCATGCTTGCTCATCAAACGCACCCTGACAATATACCAAATGCGCTTCGTCATTCGTTCTGCTGAATTGGCGCAACTGTGGCGGAAATGGATTATTCACATTTGCCAGATGAATATGAGCAACTCGCTCAAATTTGATTAATGGCCAGGTAAACGAGTCGTCGTAGAGTGCATCGCGACCAAATATATCTGGCAAAACACCGTCACGCTTATAGGAAATAAAATCCGCCGTTAACGCATCAAGTTCCTCTGCTGTAAGTTGCAGGCAAATAAGTTTTGTTTTGAATACCCGCATCCTTATTCCTTAAAGTCATTGAAATCATCATCCGTCATATCATTAAGATATTGTTCAGCGCGGCGTGTAATTTCCTCTAATCTTGCGGCACTCGGACGGAAGCGCGCCTTAACCAGTTTTTTCTCCTCTTGTTCAGCAAGCATGTCCATTAACGCTTCGAATGCGCTGGCACTTAAGAGATATCCTGCGGGGCGATTATTAGAAAGAACCGCAACCGGTTGATCAATAAAGTATTTAGCTGGGTTTTTACGTAACTCAGTGATATTGACCGATTTTTCAGCGAGAATTCGATGCATACAGTGATCCCCTCATAATAATGCACACCAGAATAGACATAATAGTATACATCATAATCCCAGCACCAGTTGTCTTTCCATTTGAGGGTCAAGCAACGTCACATGCAGCCCCACCAGTCGCACACCGCGCCCGCCGCGGCGTTCATCCCAGGTTTTACGTGCGGTGGCGATTAGATCAGCTTTATTCAGCCGCGGCCAGACGTGCTCCTGAGTGGTTTGCTGAAAATCATCAAACTTTAATTTCACCCCCTGGCGAGCAATCAGTAAATCAGGTTTCACCTTTGCCAGACGGCGTTCAAGTTCCGGATACAGCCGCTCGATAATCGCTTCACATTCAGACCAGTGATGAATATCTTCCGCCATCGTGCGTTCCACGCCGACGGATTTTCGCAACCGTTCGCTGTTAACATCGCGTTCGTCAATCCCCTGACTACGCTCCCACAAAATGCGGCCAAATTTGCCAAAGCGTTTAAGCAGCATCACCAGATCACACTTTTGTACATCACCGCAGGTCCGCAGCCCCATCGCTTCCAGTTTTGCCGCCGAGACTTTGCCGACGCCGGGGATTTTTGCCAGTGGTAAGGTTTGTAAAAATGCCGGAACTTCTGCCGGCGTAATCACAAACTGGCCGTTGGGTTTATTCATGTCGGAGGCGATTTTGGCGAGAAACTTTACTGGTGCCACGCCCGCAGACGCCGTCAGTTGCAGCTCGCTGAAAATCGTCTGGCGGATTTCCTGGGCGATGAGGGTCGCAGAACCGTGGCAATGGACGCTATCAGTGACATCGAGATAGGCTTCATCCAGTGACAACGGTTCAATACGCGAGGTGTAGCGCGAGAAGATTTCACGGATATGATTTGAGGCTTCTTTGTAGGCGTCAAAGCGCCCCGGAAGCAAGGTGAGATGTGGGCATAATTTGAGCGCCATCCCTGTCGGCATAGCGCTACGTACGCCAAATTTACGCGCGGGATAATTGGCGGTGCTGATCACCCCCCGACGTTCGCGGCTGCCGCCAATAGCAATAGGGATATCGCGCAGGGCGGGATTGTCGCGCATCTCCACCGCTGCGAAAAAGCAGTCCATATCCACATGAATGATTTTACGCATTGCTCACCTCTCAACACTGGTAAAGTATACAGTGATTTCAGGGTTTGAGAAATGCGTAAAGATTCAGCATCTAGCGCGTTCGCTGCGAATGCACCTGCTGCTTATCCAGCTTTTGCACCAGCGGCTGCACCACTTTATCCCCATGCTGACCAAAGTATTGATACAGCGTATCGGACGCACTTTTGGTCAGCACCATAATCTCAATGCGTCGGTTGCCCGCGCTTTGCGGATTTTTCGCGTCCAGCAGCATCTGGTCCGCCATCGCGCTCACCTGCATCACTTTATCTTCCGGCATTCCGGCCTCTTCCAGCACCCGACGAGCCGAAAGCGCGCGATCGCCCGAAAGGTTCCAGTTGTTGTAGATATTGTTTTTGTAGGCCATCGCATCGGTATGCCCGGTAATAATAATTTTGTTATCGAGCGAGTCGAACACTGGCGCGAGCTCCACCAGCAAAGTTTTAAAGAACGGCATAATCTGTGCGCTGCCGCGTTCAAACATATTGCGGTTCTGGTCATCTTTAATCAGCACGCGCAGTCCCTGGGGAACAATCTCCATCTCCAGATTCGCTTCCATATGTGCATCACGGGCAATGGTGTTGATACTGGTCGCCAGCTCGCCAAGCTCAGTGGCTGATTTCTTCTTCAGCAGCGCCGTTTTCTCATTGACGTCACGCGCTTTTTTCTCCGTCTCTTCCGGCACCGCCACGGTGGCAGGTTTTGGCGGATGAGACGGGCTGATTTTATTTAACGGCGACAACCCGCCGCCATTGAAAATCGACTGCCCGTGCAGCGCGGCGATAATGCTTTCACGCTCGGATTTACTGACGCTGTTGACAATCAACTTTATTGTCGTCACCAAAGGGGCCGAGCGTATTTCCGAGGTTTCTGCCCGCTTTACCCTGGACGCGATGCCCGGTAAACAGATGGCGATTGACGCCGATCTTAACGCTGGGTTGATCAACCAGGCGCAGGCGCAAACCCGGCGTAAAGATGTTGCCAGCGAGGCCGATTTCTACGGCGCGATGGACGGGGCATCGAAGTTTGTGCGCGGGGACGCCATCGCCGGGATGATGATTCTGGCGATCAACCTGATCGGCGGCGTCTGTATCGGGATCTTCAAATACAACCTGAGCGCCGATGCCGCCTTCCAGCAATATGTGCTGATGACCATCGGCGACGGGCTGGTGGCGCAGATCCCGTCCCTGCTGCTCTCCACCGCGGCGGCAATTATCGTCACCCGCGTCAGCGACAACGGCGATATCGCCCATGACGTGCACCACCAGCTACTGGCAAGCCCGTCGGTGCTCTACACCGCCACCGGGATCATGTTTGTGCTGGCGGTGGTGCCGGGGATGCCGCATCTGCCGTTTTTGCTGTTCAGCGCCCTGTTGGGTTTTACCGGCTGGCGGATGAGCAAACGCCCGCAGGCGGCGGAGGCAGAAGAGAAAAGCCTCGAAACGCTGACCCGGACTATCACCGAAACCAGCGAGCAACAGGTCAGTTGGGAAACCATTCCGCTGATCGAGCCTATCAGTTTAAGTCTCGGCTACAAGCTGGTGGCGTTGGTGGACAAAGCACAGGGCAACCCGCTCACCCAGCGAATTCGCGGCGTGCGGCAGGTGATTTCCGACGGCAACGGCGTGCTGCTGCCGGAGATCCGCATTCGGGAAAACTTCCGCCTCAAGCCCAGCCAGTACGCCATTTTCATCAATGGCATTAAGGCTGATGAAGCGGATATTCCGGCGGATAAACTGATGGCCCTGCCCTCCAGCGAAACCTACGGCGAGATTGACGGCGTGCTGGGGAACGACCCGGCGTACGGGATGCCGGTGACCTGGATCCAGCCCGCGCAGAAAGCGAAAGCGCTGAATATGGGGTATCAGGTGATCGACAGCGCCAGCGTGATTGCCACGCATGTGAACAAGATTGTGCGCAGCTATATTCCTGATCTATTTAACTATGATGACATCACGCAGTTGCATAACCGTTTGTCGTCGATGGCACCGCGCCTGGCGGAGGATTTAAGCGCGGCGCTCAATTACAGCCAGTTGCTGAAAGTGTACCGGGCGCTGCTGACCGAAGGCGTTTCCCTGCGCGATATTGTCGCCATCGCCACCGTGCTGGTCGCCAGTAGCACAGTGACCAAAGATCATATTCTGCTGGCAGCTGATGTGCGCCTGGCGCTGCGGCGCAGCATTACTCATCCGTTCGTTCGCAAACAGGAGCTGACGGTGTATACGCTGAATAATGAGCTGGAAAATCTGCTGACCAACGTGGTGAATCAGGCGCAACAGGGCGGGAAAGTGATGCTCGACAGCGTACCGGTTGACCCGAATATGCTCAACCAGTTTCAGATCACGATGCCGCAGGTGAAGGAGCAGATGAAAGCGGCGGGGAAAGACCCGGTGCTGCTGGTGCCGCCGCAGTTGCGTCCTTTGCTGGCGCGCTATGCGAGATTGTTTGCGCCGGGGCTGCATGTGCTGTCGTATAACGAAGTGCCGGACGAGCTGGAGTTGAAGATTATGGGGGCGTTGAGTTGATGGGGGAGACTATATAAGGTCTCGGACTGTCCCCTCGCCCCTTTGGGGAGAGGGTTAGGGTGAGGGGAAAGTGCGCGCTGAGTCCCTCACCCCGGCCCTCTCCCCAAAGGGGCGAGGGAGAAAAACGTGTACGACTTTAACTTTTTCGCAGTATTGCCGTCCTACAAAATCGTCTCTTCCGTCAAAATCCTGCGCGCGCCTAAAAAATGATCCTGCCAGAAAGGTTCAGCTAACCGACTTACCCGAATGGTTTCCCCCGTGCGCGGCGACTCGATAAACTGACCGTCTCCCAGATACACGCCCATATGATCGGCAATCTCGCGGCTGTGGATATGGAAAAACAGCAAATCTCCCCGGCGCAGGTCGTTGTTCGCCACAATCGTTGCCCGATGGTAGTGATACATCTCATTGGCCGTGCGCGGGAGCTTCGCCTCGAGGATCTTGTTGTAGGCATAAAAAACCAACCCGCTACAGTCGAAGCCTTGATCGGGCCGCGTGCCGCCCCAGACGTAAGGCTTACCAAGCTGCTGCTCCAGGCGGTGAATCGCCACTTCGGTGATGTTGTGTAGATGGTCGCTGCTTAAGAAATGGTTGTTCTCCGCCAGCGCCTGCCAGCGTCTGTCACTCGCCTTGAGCGGCGCAGGAAACCATTCTGGATGCTGTTTTATCTGTTCGCGGTTGTGCTGGCGCAGCGCCTTTCTGCTTTCGGCATTGCCTTCCACAATGTAGCTGGCCTGCTTTTTCAGATGGGTTTGGTACTGTTTTAATAAACGCGCACGGTTTTGCATCCGCTGGCGGGCGGCGTAGCTGAATGAGATATGTGATGTGGTGGCGCTGGCGAGTAAAGGGAGCAAAACGCATAACGAAAACACGCCTGGATGCAGAAATCTGCCGTGAAAGAACGAAGACATGAAGGACATAAACCGGCTGAATGAAGGTGAGAATTTTAAAAGACCGGAGGAGTAAACGGGATTATTAATTGCTTATTTGCATATTACTATTGAGGTTTCATAATCTTAGGAAATAAATGATACATGCGCTTTTCGGACTATTGAAAACTGCCCCTGTGCTAAATTTGTAAACCCTGCGCCGACAGGCTTGCGTAAAACTCTTTTGGTGATAATGTGAGCCTTCCAAATCCAGACTATTCCGATTTGGGATCTATTTTGCCGTCCTGGCGTGTGTAACCGTTTTATCAAGGAATAAGCAGTATGCGTAAAATCGCATTAATTCTTGCGATGTTGTTGATCCCGTGCGTTTCGTTTGCCGGTTTGCTGGGCAGCAGTAGCTCGACCACGCCAGTGAGCAAAGAGTATAAGCAGCAGTTGATGGGATCCCCTGTCTACATCCAGATCTTCAAGGAAGAACGTACGCTCGATCTCTACGTCAAAATGGGCGAGCAATATCAACTGCTCGACAGCTATAAAATCTGTAAATATTCCGGCGGCTTAGGACCAAAACAGCGTCAGGGCGATTTCAAAAGCCCGGAAGGGTTTTATAGCGTCCAGCGTAATCAGTTAAAACCAGACAGCCGTTACTACAAAGCGATTAATATTGGATTCCCCAATGCCTATGACCGTGCGCATGGTTATGAAGGGAAATATCTGATGATCCACGGCGATTGTGTTTCCATCGGCTGCTACGCGATGACCAATCAGGGTATTGATGAGATCTTCCAGTTCGTTACTGGTGCGCTGGTTTTTGGTCAGCCGAGCGTGCAAGTGAGTATTTACCCGTTCCGCATGACCGACGCCAATATGAAGCGCCATAAATATTCCAACTTTAAGGACTTCTGGGAGCAACTGAAGCCGGGCTACGACTACTTTGAGCAAACCCGTAAGCCACCGACCGTTTCTGTGGTCAATGGCCGTTACGTGGTCAGCAAGCCGTTAAGCCACGAAGTTGTGCAACCACAGCTGGCATCAAACTACACGCTCCCCGAGGCAAAATAAGCGCCATTCGCCTGGCATAATCTTTTGCCAGGTTTCATTGCTCGTCAGCGGCTGTGTCGCAATCACCGTGACCACATCATTCGGTGTGGTCTGCGAGCTGAAGTCGATTTCCACATCCTGATCCAGCAACGTTGCCACGCCAAACGGCGCGCGGCGGGTGATCCAGTGTAAATTAGTCGAGCAATACGCCATTACATAGCGCCCGTCAGAAAGCAGCATGTTGAAAACGCCCTTCTGCCGCAGTTCATCCGCCAGTGAGGCGATATATTTAAACACTGCCGCCATGTTGCCCGGTGTGCGCGGGTAACGCTGCGTTAATTTATGCAGGAGCCAGCAGAAGGCTTTTTCGCTGTCGGTTTCACCGACCGGGCGGAAGTTGCCGGTTTCCAGTGATTTGTACCCCGTCAGTTGTCCGTTATGGGCATAAGTCCAGTTACGCCCCCATAACTCGCGGGTAAACGGGTGAGTATTTTCCAGCGCCACCTCGCCCCGATTCGCCTGGCGAATATGAGCCACCACCGAACAGGATTTTATCGGGTAGTCCTGGACAAGTTTGGCGATGGGGGAATTAAAGCTGGGTTGCGGATCTTTAAATGTGCGACAGCCTTTACCTTCGTAAAAGGTAATGCCCCAGCCATCTTTATGTGGCCCGGTTCCACCACCACGCTGCACCAGACCGGTGAAACTAAAGCAGATATCGGTAGGGACGTTGGCGCTCATCCCGAGCAATTCGCACATGGGTAACCTCCACAACAGCGGGAGCGCATGGCCCCCGGCGAAGATTGATTTAAGTATTTTCAGGTCGGATGCGGCGTAAACGCATTATTCGGCCTACGCCAGACTTACTTAACCATCTCTTTTTCAATTAACTGGATCAGGATATGGATAACTTTAATGTGGATCTCCTGAATGCGGTCGGCATAACCAAAGTGCGGTACGCGAATTTCGATATCCGCTGTGCCAGCCATTTTACCGCCGTCTTTACCGGTCAGGGTGATCACTTTCATCCCCTTCTCACGCGCCGCCGCGATCGCTTTGATCACGTTTGCAGAGTTACCGGAGGTGGAGATCCCCAGCAGTACATCGCCTTCGCGACCTACCGCTTCAACGTAACGGGAGAAAATATCATTGAAACCAAAATCGTTACCGACGCAGGAAATATGACTAACGTCAGAAATGGCAATCGCCGGGTAGCCCGGACGGTTTTCACGGTAGCGACCGGTCAACTCTTCGGCAAAGTGCATAGCGTCGCAATGGGAGCCGCCGTTGCCGCAGGAAAGCACTTTGCCACCGGCTTTAAAGCTGTCTGCTAACAGGACCGCCGCGCGCTGAATGGCGTGAATATTGGCGTCATCTTTTAAAAAGTTAGCCAGCGTTTCCGCCGCTTCGTTCAGTTCGTTACGAATAAGATCCTGGTACATGAGGATATCCTTCAGCATAAATGTAATAGACAAAATGCAGTGTACCGGATACCGCCAAAAGCGAGAAGTACGGGCAGGTGCTATGACCAGGACTTTTTGACCTGAAGTGCGGATAAAAACAGCAACAATGTGAGCTTTGTTGTAATTATATTGTAAACACATTGCTAAATGTTTTTACATCCACTACAACCATATCATCACAAGTGGTCAGACCTCCTACAAGTAAGGGGCTTTTCGTTATGATGATTTTGAGTATTCTCGCTACGGTTGTCCTGCTCGGCGCGTTGTTCTATCACCGCGTGAGCTTATTTATCAGCAGTCTGATTTTGCTCGCCTGGACAGCCGCCCTCGGCGTTGCTGGTCTGTGGTCGGCGTGGGTACTGGTGCCTCTGGCCATTATCCTCGTGCCATTTAACTTTGCGCCTATGCGTAAGTCGATGATTTCCGCGCCGGTATTTCGCGGTTTCCGTAAGGTAATGCCGCCGATGTCGCGCACTGAGAAAGAAGCGATTGATGCGGGCACCACCTGGTGGGAGGGCGACTTGTTCCAGGGCAAGCCGGACTGGAAAAAGCTGCATAACTATCCGCAGCCGCGCCTGACCGCAGAAGAGCAAGCGTTTCTCGACGGCCCGGTAGAAGAAGCCTGCCGGATGGCGAATGATTTCCAGATTACTCATGAGCTGGCGGATCTGCCGCCGGAGTTGTGGGCGTACCTTAAAGAGCATCGTTTCTTCGCGATGATCATCAAAAAAGAGTACGGCGGGCTGGAGTTCTCGGCTTATGCCCAGTCTCGCGTACTGCAAAAACTCTCCGGCGTGAGCGGGATCCTGGCGATTACCGTCGGCGTGCCGAACTCATTAGGCCCGGGCGAGCTACTGCAACATTACGGCACTGATGAGCAGAAAGATCACTATCTGCCACGCCTGGCGCGTGGTCAGGAGATCCCTTGCTTTGCACTGACCAGCCCGGAAGCGGGTTCCGATGCGGGCGCGATTCCGGACACCGGGATTGTCTGCATGGGGGAATGGCAGGGCCAGCAGGTGCTGGGGATGCGTCTGACCTGGAACAAACGTTACATTACGCTCGCACCGATTGCGACCGTGCTTGGTCTGGCGTTTAAACTCTCCGACCCGGAAAAACTGCTGGGTGGCGCAGAAGATTTAGGTATTACCTGTGCGCTGATCCCGACCACCACGCCGGGCGTGGAAATTGGTCGTCGCCACTTCCCGCTGAACGTGCCGTTCCAGAACGGACCGACGCGCGGTAAAGATGTCTTCGTACCGATCGATTACATTATCGGCGGACCAAAAATGGCCGGGCAAGGCTGGAGGATGCTGGTGGAGTGTCTCTCGGTAGGCCGCGGCATCACCCTGCCTTCCAACTCAACCGGCGGCGTGAAATCGGTAGCGCTGGCAACGGGTGCGTATGCGCACATCCGCCGTCAGTTCAAAATCTCTATTGGTAAGATGGAAGGGATTGAAGAGCCGCTGGCGCGTATTGCCGGAAACGCTTATGTAATGGATGCTGCGGCCTCGCTGATTACCTACGGCATTATGCTTGGTGAAAAACCTGCCGTGCTGTCGGCTATCGTTAAGTATCACTGTACCCACCGTGGGCAGCAGTCGATTATTGATGCGATGGATATCACTGGTGGCAAAGGCATTATGCTCGGGCAGAGCAACTTCCTGGCGCGTGCTTACCAGGGCGCGCCGATTGCCATCACCGTTGAAGGGGCTAACATTCTGACCCGCAGCATGATGATCTTCGGACAAGGAGCGATTCGTTGCCATCCGTACGTGCTGGAAGAGATGGAAGCGGCGAAGAACAATGACGTCAACGCGTTCGATAAACTGCTGTTTAAACATATCGGTCACGTCGGTAGCAACAAAGTTCGCAGCTTCTGGCTGGGCCTGACGCGCGGTTTAACCAGCAGCACGCCAACCGGCGATGCCACTAAACGCTACTATCAGCATCTGAACCGCCTGAGCGCCAACCTCGCCCTGCTTTCTGATGTCTCGATGGCGGTGCTGGGCGGCAGCCTGAAACGTCGCGAGCGTATCTCGGCACGTCTGGGGGATATTTTAAGCCAGCTTTACCTCGCCTCTGCCGTTCTGAAGCGTTATGACGACGAAGGCCGTAATGAAGCCGACCTGCCGCTGGTGCACTGGGGCGTACAGGATGCGCTGTATCAGGCTGAACAGGCGATGGATGATTTACTGCAAAACTTCCCGAACCGCGTGGTTGCCGGGCTGCTGAATGTGGTGATCTTCCCGACCGGACGTCATTATCTGGCACCGTCTGACAAGCTGGATCATAAAGTGGCGAAGATTTTACAAGTGCCGAACGCCACTCGTTCACGTATTGGTCGCGGTCAGTACCTGACGCCAAGCGAGCATAACCCGGTTGGTTTACTGGAAGAGGCGCTAGTGGATGTGATTGCCGCCGACCCGATTCATCAGCGGATCTGTAAAGAGCTGGGTAAAAATCTGCCATTTACCCGTCTGGATGAACTGGCGCACAACGCGCTGGCGAAGGGGCTGATTGATAAAGATGAAGCCGCTATTCTGGTGAAAGCTGAAGAAAGCCGTCTGCGCAGTATTAACGTTGATGACTTTGATCCGGAAGAGCTGGCGACGAAGCCGGTAAAGTTGCCGGAGAAAGTGCGGAAAGTTGAAGCCGCGTAATTGAATAACGGAGCCGAAAGGCTCCGTTTCTTTATCCGCTAATTATTTAAAATTAAAGCCATCCGGATGGTTTTCCAGGCTGCCGGTCAACGCCGCGAACAGCACCGTTTTACCATCAATCGAAAGCGCATCGTTCACATTCAACCAGGTGAGTTTCTCTTGCGACGTTTTCTCATCAATAGTCGAGAACAGCCCCGTCATCTGATTAGATTTCTCGGACCACATCACAGCGATACGTTGCGAGCCACAGTCATGCGGTTTGCACGCGCTCATCACCTGATACGTCTCATCTCCCAACGTTACGGTTTGTGCAGGGGTATAAGTCCCGCCTTTCATCACCCAGGCAGGCAGCTTATGCCCTTGCACCATCTGATTAAACGCAGCTTTGGTGGTTTCGCCCTTTGCAAGGCTGCTAATGGTTAAATCATCCTGCGCCATTGCACTGGTGGCGATGACCAGAGCGGCGACTGTCGTTATTGCCTTAAACATCATTCCTCCCGAGCTTATCCTGCCCATGTTATTAACCTCCTAAAGCCTGGCGATAACACGATAATTTGCAAATCAGATATTTCCAATATCAGCATTTGTTATCAATTTATTCTGCGCTAAGGCAACTGCCTGATAAGGTGTTAGAGTTATAAAACCCTTCGCATAAAGGAGTTGTACACCGTGCCTGGTTTGAAGATTACGCTTTTGCAGCAACCACTGGTGTGGATGGATGGTCCTGCCAACCTGCGTCATTTTGATCGTCAACTGGAAGGTATTACCGGGCGCGATGTGATCGTTCTACCGGAGATGTTTACCAGCGGCTTTGCCATGGAAGCGGCAGCTTCGTCGCTAGCACAAGATGACGTAGTGAACTGGATGACAGCTAAAGCGCAGCAGTGCAATGCGCTGATTGCAGGCAGTGTTGCATTACAAACGGAGTCTGGTTCGGTTAACCGCTTTTTGCTGGTTGAGCCGGGCGGCACGGTACATTTTTATGATAAGCGTCATCTGTTCCGCATGGCAGATGAGCATCTGCATTATAAAGCGGGCAATGCGCGAGTGATTGTGGAATGGCGCGGCTGGCGTATTTTGCCGCTGGTGTGCTACGACTTACGTTTTCCGGTGTGGTCGCGCAATCTCAACGATTATGACCTCGCCCTGTACGTCGCCAACTGGCCTGCTCCGCGCTCTCTGCACTGGCAGGCATTGCTGACGGCCCGCGCGATTGAGAATCAGGCGTATGTGGCGGGATGCAATCGCGTCGGCAGCGATGGCAACGGCTGCCATTATCGTGGTGACAGCCGGGTGATTAATCCGCAAGGCGAGATTATCGCTACTGCCGACGCGCATCAGGCAACGCGCATTGATGCGGAGCTGTCGATGGTGGCGTTGCGGGAGTATAGAGAGAAATTTCCGGCATGGCGGGATGCGGATGAGTTTAGGTTGTGGTGAGTGGGGGTTGTGTTTAGGGCCGGGGGAGAGTCAGGGTAAGACTACGAAAGCCCGCTCCCCGCAAGGACTGATGCCAGGTAGTTTCTGTGAGTCTGTTTACCATTCTGTGTAAATGCCTTTCTCAGAAGTGACCGTCAAGGCGGTCACCGAATTCGATAATAAAGCCAGGGCAAGATTACGAAAGCCCGCTCCCTGCAAGGACTGACGCCAGGTAGTTTCTGTCCATGGCTGCTTTTCGCATCTTACGTCTTAACCCTGCCTTGAATACATTATCATTCGTTAAAATATTAATAGCGATGTGCCGGGTAATGACTCCAACTTATTGATAGTGTTTTATGTTCAGATAATGCCCGATGACTTTGTCATGCAGCTCCACCGATTTTGAGAACGACAGCGACTTCCGTCCCAGCCGTGCCAGGTGCTGCCTCAGATTCAGGTTATGCCGCTCAATTCGCTGCGTATATCGCTTGCTGATTACGTGCAGCTTTCCCTTCAGGCGGGATTCATACAGCGGCCAGCCATCCGTCATCCATATCACCACGTCAAAGGGTGACAGCAGGCTCATAAGACGCCCCAGCGTCGCCATAGTGCGTTCACCGAATACGTGCGCAACAACCGTCTTCCGGAGCCTGTCATACGCGTAAAACAGCCAGCGCTGGCGCGATTTAGCCCCGACGTATCCCCACTGTTCGTCCAT